>JBBRHM010000085.1:0-15690 GCA_038222655.1 Chitinophagales bacterium
TATTATGTGCAGACAACTATAAACAGTTGCAGCAGTACACGCACTGCCGTAATTGTAAACGTAAATCCAGTTCCTCCTGCACCTACTGCTGCGTCTGCTGCAATATGCACCGGAACTTCTACAACCTTAACGGCCACTACGCCTGGCGGTACTTACCAATGGTATGATGCAGCTTCAAATGGAAATCTTCTTGTTACCAATGCCGGTTATACAACGCCTAACCTTAGCACCACCACTACTTATTATGTTCAGACTACCGTTTCAGGCTGCACAGGCAACCGAACGGCAGTAACCGTCACGGTCAACGCAAAACCAGCTGCACCAACCGTTTCGCCTGTTACTATCTGTACGGGTAATTCGGCAACATTGCAGGTAACAGCACCTTCCGGCACCTATCGGTGGTATGATGCTTCTACAGGCAACAACCTGCTGTCAACAAACAGCAGTTACACAACCCCTATACTCACGGCAAATGCAACGTATTATGTAGAAGCCCTAGCGGGTGGATGCAGTAGTAACAGGTCGCCGGCAGCAGTAACGGTGAATGCGATTCCCGCTGTTCCAACAGTTGTGGGTGCCAGTATATGTGCGGGTACCTCAACAGGTTTAACAGCCACAGCACCGGGCGGAACCTATCAATGGTATGATGCATCATCAGCAGGCAACCTGCTTATAACGGGAGCGACTTACACCACGCCCGTTCTTACGGCGAGCACTTATTATTATGTAGAGGCTACGGTATCGGGCTGTACAAGCAACCGGACTATGGTAATCGTTTCTGTTAATCCGATACCCGCATCACCAACTGCATCAGGTAGTACCATCTGTTCAGGTAATACAACTTCTCTAACAGCTACTACACCAGGTGGTACCTATCAGTGGTATGATGCTTCGACTGGTGGGAACTTACTTGTTACAAATGCCAATTACATAACGCCGGTGCTTACCGGTACTACAACCTATTATGTACAAACAACGGTTGCCGGATGTACAAGCGGCAGGCTTCCTGTAACGGTTACAGTTAAGCCGGCCCCGGCAGCACCTGTGGCATCGGGAAGCTCTGTCTGCGCAGGCAATATTGCTTTGTTAACAGCTACAGCACCAGGTGGCACTTATCAGTGGTATGATGCTTCAACTGGTGGGAACTTACTTGTTACAAATGCAAGTTATGTAACACCGGCCCTTACCAATACCACTACCTATTATGTACAAACAACGGTGGCAGCATGTGCCGGTCAAAGAACTGCAGTTACAGTATCTGTAACCGCTACCCCCAATGCACCTGCTGTTGCTGATGTAACACTTTGTTCGGGGAATGCTGCAACCTTATCTGCCAGTGCTCCCGGTGGTATTTACGAATGGTATGATTCGACATCAGGTGGAAATCTCTTGGTTACAAACGTTACATATACAACGCCAGTGCTAACAGCTACTGCTAAATACTATGTGCAAGCTACTATAGCAGGCTGCACAGGACCCCGCAAAACAGTAACAGTAACTATTTTGCCTATACAGGACCCGGCCTTTAATTATGCCTCAGGTACATTTTGTATTACGGGCAGCAATCCCGTTCCTGTGGTCAATGCACCTTCCGGAGGAATATTCAGTGCCTCACCAGCTGGGCTGGTATTTGTTAGTACAACCACAGGTGAAATAAATCTTTCGGCAAGTGCACTTGGCACGTATGCTATTCGGTTTGTAACCACTGGCACTTGTGTGTATAGCAGTACGGCAAATGTTACGATTACTAACTCTCCGAATGCTTCTTTTTCCTTTAATGGCCCATATTGCCAATTGCAAACTCCTCCAGTTCCAGCATTTGTAACAGGCGCCAGTGCGGGTGTATTCTCTGCAACACCCACAGGCCTTAATTTTTTGAGTAGCAGTACTGGAAGGATTAACCTCAATACAAGTGCAGCAGGCACCTATACCGTTACCAATAACATAATTGCCCAGGGAGGTTGTGTGGCAGCAAGCGCTGTTTCCAGCGTTATTATCAATACGGCTCCAACAACATTTGCAGGCCCGGATCAAACGGTTTGTGCAGGAGTTACTGTAAATCTTAACGGTACTATTGGTGGTTCGGCGGCCAGTGCTATATGGTCTGGAGGTAAAGGCAGTTTCTCAAATGCATCAACGCTCATTACCCAATATATACCTGCAGCAGGGGAAACTGTTGCCAAACTTTATCTTACTACAGATGATCCATCCGGTCCCTGTAATCCTGCAAAAGACAGCCTGACAATATTTATCACGCCCACGCCGGCATCTCCGGTAGTGCAGGGCGCCTCTGCATGTACGGGCAGTTCTACTACTTTGGTGGCAACCTCTCCGGGTGGTAATTACCAATGGTATACTGTTGCCTCCGGTGGCAGTCCTGTTGTCTCTGCACAAACCTTTACTACGCCGGTACTAGCCGCACAAACGGTTTACTATGTTCAATCCACTATAAACAATTGTACCGGGGCGAGGATACCGGTAACAGTAAATGTTACACCAAAGCCATCAGTAACCGGACCTGCCTTAGCAAGCATATGCTCCGGGTTTCCGTTGCAGTATGACATTAATAGCGACCTTACGGGCACCACTTATATATGGAGCCGCCCTGCAGTAGCTGGCGTCTCTGATCCGGCCGTTACAGGTTTCGGTAGTGCTATTGTGGAAACTTTAAATAATCAAACAAATGTACCCGTACCTGTAACATACATCATTCTGCCAACCAATAACAATTGCCCGGGAACAGCATTCAATTATACGGTTACCGTTAATCCAAGCCCAGCTATGCCGGCGGTAAACAGCAGTTCACCAACCTGTGTGGGAACACCACTTTATCTCTCTACCACAGCAGTTACCGGTGCCAGTTATGACTGGAAGGGACCCAATGGTTTTACTTCAACGGATCAGAATCCTGTGATTACAAATATTACTACTGCATCAGGAGGTATATATTCATTGATCATTACTGTAAATGGCTGTGCGAGTTCGGCGGGTGTTAAAAATGTATTCCCTATTATTGCGGTACCGGTTGCAGGCAATAACGGGCCGGTTTGCGAAGGCAATAGCATTCGGCTTAGTGCAGGAAGCCTGTCCGGAGCTACCTATAGCTGGACCGGTCCCGGAGGTTTTATTTCCACTCAGCAAAATCCATCTATAAATCAGGGAAAGAAAACAGATGCCGGTACTTATTATGTTACCGCATCTATTGCCGGTTGTGCGGGATTAACCGATTCAACAAAAGTGCTTATTAGTTTGCCACCTACTACTCCTGTGGTTTCTGCAAGTACACCAGTTTGTGCCGGTGATTCAATAGCATTCGCTGCAACATCCGTATCGGGAGCAATATACAAATGGGTAGGACCCGATGGCTTTACTTCATCAGTGCAAACACCTTTGATTGCAAAGGCCGTTACAGCAAATGGCGGAATCTATCAGGTTACAGTAAGTACGCAGGGATGTTCAGTCACTCATTCTTCTTCGCTTTCTGTTGCGGTAAATAAAAGACCAGATATTCCGTTGGCCAGCAGTAATGCGCCATTGTGTGAAGGCGACAAACTTTCATTGATTACACCAACGCTGGCGAATGCTATTTATCAGTGGAGTCATGTTAACGGCTTTGTTTCATCCCTGCAAAATCCAGTGATCAATACTACCACGATAACGAATGCCGGAACATACAGTGTAACCGTAACCCTTAATGGATGTACCAGTGATGTGGGTACCGCTATTGTAGCTGTGATCAAACCTGCGTTAGCCAATGCAGGCAATGATCAAACCGTTTGTGGTAATAATGCATCAGTTTATCTCGATGGAAAAATTTCAGGAGAAGATACGCAAACAGGTATATGGAGTACGGAAGGCAGCGGGGCATTTTCTCCGCAAAATACAGATCTGAAAGCCACTTATCTCCCGTCAAAAACAGATACTGCAAAAGGAAATGTGTTGCTTAAACTTGCCACTACTAATAACAGCGTATGTGCTGTTTCAACCTCATCGTTGCTGGTTACTATTACAGATGCCCCTATTGCCAATGCCGGACCAGACCTCGCAGTCTGTTCCAATGATTCACTGATCACGCTAAATGGATTGATCACAACTGCGGGCTCCGCAAGATGGACAACCAATGGTACAGGCATTTTTAATCAGCAGAGAAGTAGCCTAAATCAAGTTTATATACCCAGCCGTCAGGATATTCTCTTCGGAAATATATTGTTTTACCTGTCCACTGTAGCAAACGGAACTTGTGTTGCTGCAACAGATACACTAAAAGCAACCATCATTCCTGCCCCTTATGTAAATGCAGGACCAGATCGTTTGATGTTTGAAAACGATAATATCATATTAACACCCGATGTGCGTGGAAGCAATCTCCAGTTTCTCTGGATGCCGGATAACAATATAAATAACAGTACGCTTAAAAACCCTGTACTCAAAGGAAAGAATAGCCAACTATATACATTGCAGGTTACCGGAACAGGATCATGCGTTGTTACTGACGATGTATTTGTAAAAGTCCTAAAGCCTATTGGTATTCCGAATATTTTTTCACCTAACGGCGATGGTATTCATGATAAATGGGAAATAACAGAATTATCCAATTACCCCAATCCTACCGTTGAGATCTTTACCCGCACTGGTCAGCTGATCTTTAGTTCAAAAGGGTATAGTGCACCCTGGGATGGGACTTATGATGGCAAACCAGTTCCGGTGGCTACTTATTATTATATCGTCGACCCTAAGATCATCGGTAAAATATTTTCTGGATCGGTTACCGTGATCAGGTAAAATAAAAAATGATTGACCCTTTTTTAAAAAAAAATCACACACGTCGGATCTATCAAAAAAATGTTGGAAGGATTTTAGAAATACTGTTTTCAGATCATGTACTTGTTACCCGCTAAGGGTATCACGGCTTTGCTGATAAGTGGCTTATGTAGTCTTTTTTTGATAATTATTTATCATACTTTTCTATCCAGGAGAAGTTTTTTTGATAAATAGACTGCTTATTTTTTTGTATATAAATCAGGAAAGCCTTGGCAACTTCAGACATTTTTTTTTGCTTTAACCATAT
Organism: Chitinophagales bacterium; assembly: GCA_038222655.1. Lineage (GTDB taxonomy): Bacteria > Bacteroidota > Bacteroidia > Chitinophagales > Chitinophagaceae > Sediminibacterium. Next base: position 5,069 of record JBBRHM010000085.1, read on the forward strand.
CCACCGCCAGTTTTCTATTAGTGGTAAACCTTTCACAGGAATAATTTTTATATCCTTTTGTTTTAATTCATTTTTAATACTTAAAATGGATTGTATCGAAAACCCAAGGTCGGCCATTACGGCTTGTTTTACCGCTTCACTGGAAGTTAATTCTAATTTTACATGCGGAACAATATTTGCTTTCTGAAAATACCGCTGCATGGTAACCCTTGTGCCGGAACCTTCTTCCCGGTAAATAAGAGGCAGGCTATCGAATAATGCTTTGCTGGATTGTTGTGTAATCTTTATTTCCGTATCTGCAGCACTTGTTAAAAATAATTTATTGGGTAATAAAATTTCCTGTTCAATATCCAATGTTTCAGGTAACACAGAAACCAATGAAAAATCAACTTCATTATTTTCAAGGCTTTTTATCACTTTGGTTTTATTGGTAACATCCATTAATAAATCAATATTGGGGTTGACTTTTAAAAATTCTTTTAAATAATAAGGCATTACATATTTTCCAGTGGAAGCAACGGATAGTTTAAGCCTTCCTGAAAGTATTCCTTTAAAGCTTTGTGTCTGGTAATTGATAGAGGCTACTTCTTTTAAAATTCTATCTGCTATCTGGTACAGTTCCCTGCCAAAGTCGGTTACATATAATTTTCTGCCCACCACTTCTGTTAGCGCAATATCAAACTGCGCCTGTAAGTTTTTTATTTGAATAGATACTGCAGGTTGTGTCATGTGCAGTTCTTCAGCAGCCTTGGTAATGCTTTGGTTTTGCACAACTATCATAAAGACATTTAGTTGGTGTAAGGTGAAATTCATAAAATATGTTTATGGTTTACATAATAAAGATAAATGAAAGTATATGAATAAAGCCTTGCAATTTTGCCTTATAAAATTATTCTCAATGACAAAAATAACAGTAGCAAAGGGAGATGGTATAGGTCCTGAAATTATGGATGCCACCTTACAAATTATTATGGCTGCCGGTGCCGATATTGAAGTGGAAGAGATTGAAGTGGGAGAAAAAGTTTACCTGGCAGGCAACCTTGCAGGGATTGCCAAAGAATCTTGGGATGTAGTGCGAAGGAATAAAATCTTTCTGAAAGCACCCATCACCACGCCACAGGGCGGTGGTTATAAAAGTCTCAATGTAACTACCCGTAAATTTTTAGGCCTGTATTCCAATGTGCGGCCCTGCATGAGCCTACACCCTTTTGTAAAAACCAAACATCCGCAAATGGATATTGTAATCATCAGGGAAAATGAAGAAGACCTGTATGCAGGAATTGAGCACCAGCAAACAGATGAAGTGGTGCAGTGTTTAAAATTAATCAGCCGCCCCGGTTGTGAAAAAATAGTACGGTATGCTTTTGAATATGCTAAACAGTATGGTCGTAAAAAAGTAACCTGCTTTACCAAAGACAATATCATGAAACAAACAGATGGTTTGTTTCACCAGGTATTTGACGAGATAGCCAAAGAATATCCTGACATTGAAAACGAACACTGGATAATTGATATCGGCGCAGCAAAAATGGCTGATACCCCGGAGATTTTTGATGTGATAGTGATGCCAAATTTATATGGCGATGTATTATCTGATTTGTCTGCACAAATAACCGGATCGGTTGGATTGTCAGGCTCTGCTAATATTTGTGAACAATGCTCCATGTTTGAAGCGATACATGGATCAGCGCCAAGAGTTGCAAATCAAAATAGGGCCAACCCGTCGGGTCTGCTTCAGGGGGCAGTGATGATGCTTAACCACATTGGTCAGGGAGCTATTGCAGAAAAAGTACAAAACGCCTGGCTTAAAACCATAGAGGATGGCATACATACTTATGATATTTACAAGGAAGGAACCAGTAAACAAAAAGTGGGTACCAAAGAATTTGCTGAGGCAGTGATTAATAACCTTGGGCAGCAGCCTGCAACTTTAAAACCAGTTCGGTTTGATAAGAATTCGGCTTTGATACTTCCCAAGTATAAAAGAAAAGAATCTAAAAACAAAGAACTGGCTGGTGTAGATGTATTCGTCCACTGGGGAGGAAGTAACCCGGATGAACTGGCAGGTATTGTTCAGGAATTAAACAGCGACAACGCCCAGCTTACTATGATTACCAACCGTGGTATTAAAGTTTGGCCAGAGGGTTTTGAAGAAACTTTCTGCACCGACCATTGGCGCTGCCGTTTTAAACCAGTAAATGAAAATGTTTTTAGTAAAAGCCACATTATAGAATTATTAAGCAAGGCGGTAGAAATAAAAGTTGATACTATCAAAACAGAAAACCTTTATTCTTTCGATGGCAAGCCTGCCTTTTCACTGGGGCAGGGCCAATAAAAACTCTAAACCAAACAAAATGAATCTACAATTGATCCAGGGCCAATTCAGCAGTCAAGATGCCATTGACATCCTAACACAAATGGTTAACGTGAAAATAAAATTTCATGAAAATAAAATTACCAACGGACATGCGGAGGAGGATATAAAAATGAGAGAAAAAAGAATTAAGCAATTACAGCAACAGCTTCAGGAAAGCAGAAACTATATAGAAACACAGGGAGAGAATATTGCCATAGAGAGTCAACTTTTATTTAAATAAAATGAAGAAGAATCATAGTTTCAAACTGATTGATGGACAGTTTTCACCATCGGATGCAGGTAAGGTCATTTTTGCACTTGTGGGAAGTAAGATCAATTACCATTCAATGGAAAAATTTAGCAACGAGGAAAGATTTGGTAAAGATGCTGGACACTCAGCAAAACGCATAGCAGCGCTAAAAAAAGTAAAGAACTCACTTAAAAAGATTTTTGATTCAGCAGAACAAAAAGGATTGAATGTAAAGATGAGTGGCTTTATAGAAATAACAATTGTTGAATAAATGATTATTAGTAAAGTTTGATAAATGAATCAGTAAATAATGGATCCGGAGAATTGATTTTTAAATCGTAAAGCTTTACTTGTTACTAAACACAATAAGGAAAAAGTAATTGAGCCGCTGTCAAAAGAGACATTTGAATTGGATATTGAAATAGTTGCCAAAGTAGATACGGATTAATTCGGTACTATTAACGGATAAATTGAAACACAGTTCACACAATACAATACGGCTAAATTAAAATTACAAAAGCCTTTAATCTGTATCCTGAAGTAGCAATTGCCATTGCCAGTGAAACTGTTTTTAATCAACACCCTGATTGTCCTTTTATTCCTGTCACTACAGAAATAGTAATGCAAACAAATAAGAGAAATCAATTAGAAATATCATTACAAATGTTCATTAGCCTGCTTGTATTACTCATGGGGCTTTCCCTGTCTTTTTATGTCGTGGATATTATGAATGCTCATTTGATAAGAGCCCTGACAATAATTACCGGGCTTAATCATTTTAGTCTGTTATCAAAAAAAAGTAAAATGAAAGAATCAAAAATAAATATTTATAATCAAGAAAGCTGTAAATAGCAATACCAAATTAAATAAAATCATCTATCAACATTGCTTCTGATAACTAATACCATACATTTTAAATCACCAGCATGGCAGAAGAAAAAGCGATATCACCAGGAAATTCACTTAGAAAAATTTATCAAATACTGCAGCTCGACAGAAAAGACATATCGGCTATTTATATGTTTGCCATTTTAGCAGGAATGGTACAGTTGTCGCTGCCCTTGGGCATACAGACTATCATAGGTTTTGTAATGGCGGGTTCCGTTTCTACTTCAATTGTAATATTGATAGGATTAGTTGTTACCGGTACTTTTTTAAATGGCCTGTTACAGGTAAAACAATTGAGCGTTATTGAAAAATTAAAGCAAAAAATATTTCTGAGACATGGGTTAGAATTTAGTGACCGCCTACCAAAACTGGATATTGAAAAATTAGACAACTATCATTTACCGGAATTGGTTAACAGATTTTTTGATACTATCTCTTTACAGAAGGGATTAGAAAAATTACTATTAGACCTTCCAACTGCTATCATTCAAATTTTATTAGGCTTGTTGCTGCTTTCTTTTTATCATCCCGTTTTTATCGGTTTTGGTATAGCTTTTTTAACTATTGTAATCATTATTATACGAGCTACCTCTACTCAAGGATTATCTGCCGCCATGCAATCAAGTGATGAGAAATATAAAACAGTTGCCTGGTTACAGGAAACTGCCCGATTGGTGAATTCTTTTAAATATTCAAACGGGAAGTATCATATCAATCGTACAGATAACCTCATAAGTAACCACTTACAGGCGAGAACAAATTATTTTAAAATTCTTTTAATACAATTTTGGAGCCTGATTAGTTTTAAAATTATCATTACAGCTTCCATGCTTGTTGTAGGTACGGTACTGCTGGTTAATCAGCAAATAAATGTTGGGCAGTTTATTGCTGCAGATATCGTTATCATAGCCATAATTGGCTCAGTTGAAAAACTGATTGTAAGCCTTGATAAAATTTATGATGCCATGGTATCGGTTGAAAAATTGGGCAAAGTAACCGAGGCTGAAAAAGAAATAAGTGGAACCGTCGAATTGGTTCATAGTAAGGAAGGTGTTACTGTACAATTCAATAATATTTCCTACACCTATCCCGATGGCACTAAAATATTAGATAGTATAAATTGTCATATCACTTCCGGGCAATGGCTTCAGGTTTCTGGGAAATCAGGAGCAGGAAAATCAACATTATTGCGGTTACTTACCGGTGCGTATAAAAATTTTGAAGGAGCGTTATTAATTGATGATCAGCCAATAGGTAGTTATAATTTGGAAAGCCTTCGGCAATTAACAGGTATTTTTTTAAGCAGCCAGGATATCTTCCAAGGAACCTTATGGGAAAATATCGTCATCGGAAATGAATTGGCGACTATTGAAAATGTAACTGAAAATGCAGATAAAATAGGCCTTGCAGATTTTATTCAATCTCATAAAATGGGATTGGAAATGCAACTGGATGCGATGGGGAAAAAGCTACCAAAACACATCCGGCAAAAAATATTATTACTACGGTCATTAATTGGCAGGCACAGGTTGCTGTTATTGGAAGAACCTTTTAAATACCTGACCGCTTCAGAAATTCAATCAACAGTTACCTATTTAAAAAATAAACACCATACCACAGTACTTATTGCCACAGAAAGTACAACATTACTTACCGGCTGCGACATGATTTTAACACTCGAAAAAGAAAGATAATTGAATATTTTGTATGCATAATTTTATAACTGCAGATATAGAACAACAATCAACTACGAGTGAGTTACATTCTTTTAAAAAGGTGTACGGTATACATACAAAGAGAAATATAAAACAATGGCTATGGGGAATGATTATCATGTCCATAATAATTCTTTTTTTACCCTGGACTCAAAACATAAGAGCAAAAGGGAGAGTAACTACACTACGTCAGGAGCAAAGGCCGCAGGAACTGAATACCATCATACCTGGCCGTATTCTTAAATGGTATATCAAGGAAGGAGATTATGTAAAAAAAGGGGATACCATATTACAATTGGGAGAAGTAAAAGTAGAATACTTTGACCCGGAATTATTGAAAAGAACACAGCAACAAATAGTCGCAAAAGAACAGAGTATTGAAGGCTATAAAAACAAAGCTGCCACTACAGACATCCAAGCTGGAGCATTAAGCGAAGGAAGAATTTTAAAGCTTCAATCGCTGGATAACAAATTACTACAGCAGCAATTAAAAGTTGCCAGCGATAGTGCAGATTTAATAGCCGTAAATAACGAGTTACTAGTTTACAACAGGCAGATAGAAGCCGCCAGGCTTATGCTGGATAGTGGAGTTATTCCACTGGTAGATTTTGAAAAACGAAAACTAAATTTTCAAACAGCAGGCGCTAAAAAGATAAATGCCGAAAATAAATACCTGCAAAGCAAACAAGAGCTTACCAATTTACGTATTGAAAAGAGCAGCACCGTTCAGGAATACACAGATAAAATATCCAAAGCGGAAGGCGATAAATTTTCTGCATTGTCCAATGCAGCATCAACAGAAGCAGATGTTGCTAAACTGCAAAACCTTTACGCCAACTACGATGCAAGAAATCAATTGTACTACATCATTGCGCCTCAAAATGGACAGGTTATTAAAGCAAAAAAAGCAGGCCTAAATGAAATGCTGAAAGAAGGTGAAATGATTGTCGAAATTGTGCCCTCGGTAATTGAATATGCAGTTGAATTATTCGTAGATCCAATGGACTTGCCCTTGATTAATATTGGCCAACAAGTCCGGTTTGTTTTTGATGGCTTCCCAGCCATTGTTTTTAGCGGGTGGCCAAAGACCAGTTATGGCACATTTGGTGGGAGGGTTTCATCCATTGAAACATCGGTAAGTAGCAATGGCAAATTCAGGGTATTGGTTGCAGAAGACCCAGATGAAAAAAAATGGCCGCAACAGCTAAGAATGGGTGGCGGTGCAAATGGCATTGCATTGCTTAAAGACGTAAGTATTTATTATGAACTGTGGCGGAATATTAATGGTTTCCCCCCTGAGTACTATACACCCATTAAAGATGAAAATGAAAAATAAATAGAATAATTCACCCTCTATGAAAGGATATCCTTTATTACTGCTGATAATTTTATTATTATGTAAGAACTGTTTTGCCCAATCAATACAACAGGAAGTTTTACCGCTTACTAATTTTATACAACAGGTAAAAAAATATCATCCTGTAGCGAAGCAGGCAAATATTCAAATTGAAAAAGCCGGTGCAGAATTATTAGCTGTAAAGGGAAACTTTGACCCTACTCTTCAATGGGAGGTGACTAGTAAAACTTTTGATAATAGAAACTATTATAACTATAATAATCAGGAACTGGATATCCCTTTACCTGTTGGCAATGTAAAAGCAGGTTTAGAGCGCAATGGGGGTGATTTTTTATCCTCAGAAATCACCAAAGGCAAATCAAGTTATCTCGGTGTAGAACTGCCCTTAGCAAAAGGCTTATTAATCGATAAAAGAAGAGCCGTTTTACAACAAGCAAAAATATTTATCCAACAAAGTGAACAGGAGCGTTTAGTGATGCTTAACAATCTTCTCTTCGAATCTTATGTTGCCTATTGGCAGTGGGCTGGTGCTTACCAACAGTACATAGCCTATTCGAGATTTTTAGACATAGCTAATAAAAGACTGCGGCTATTGCGTATAGCTTTTACCAATGGCGATAGAGCTTTAATGGATACTACAGAAGCCTACACACAATTTCAGAATTATCAACTATTACAGACAGAAGCATTACAAAAATGGAAAAATGCAGGGGTAGAATTATCTAATTATTTATGGAAAGAAAATGATAGCATTTATGTGTTAGAAGATAATCAACTACCAGAATATTTTCCACCCAATATTGATATAGTTGACAAAAATGTAACAGATTTAATTTTACAATCAAGATTGCAAAACCCTTCTTTAAAAATTTACGACTATAAATTAAATAGTCTGGAGGTAGACCGTAAACTTAAATTCCAAAACCTGCTACCGTATTTTTCTGTAAAAGCAAATCTGTTGAATAACGATTACAATGTATTCAAAAATGCAAACCCGGCATTTATTGCAAACCATAATAAATGGGGTATTGAGTTTAAAGTTCCTTTGTTTTTAAGAGAAGCCCGCGGAGAATATAAAAGGGCGCAATTAAAAATAAAAGAAACCAATCTTGAGATACTGTATAAACGCCAGCAAACGGAAAATAAAATACGCACTTATCTGAATGAATACAATGCTTTCCAACAACAGATAAAAATTGTGCAAAGCATGTATAGTAATTATCAAAGCCTATTGAACAATGAGGAGTTAAAATTTGCACAAGGTGAAAGTTCCCTTTTTCTGGTGAATAGCAGGGAAATAAAATTGATTGAAATATTGCAAAAACAGATTGAGTTAACAGTTAAATATTATAAGGCTAAGTATGCTGTTGACTGGGCTATGGGGATGCTCAAATGATGAGTTTATTTGTAATCGCTTTTTTTGATCGATCAAGCGTTCGTAGTTGATCACATTGCGCTGGTGAACGTAGGTGAGTTTGTCTGGAATTTACACTTCTTGTATGTAATAACGCAATTCCGGTGCATGAATATTATTAGAATAAAATGCTTCTTCATGACCTACATGCAGATTACAGGAGATTATGGCTGCTATAGCTCCGTTTCACGAAATTTTATTTATTATCACCTTTTATAATAATACTTTTTGAAAAATACTGCGTAAAAAAGCCAGTTAGCTATATTTTGTTCTTTAAAATATTTTGAAAAGCCCGTTTTTTTCACCGAATTTCTTTGCGGTGATTAAACGCGGCTTTGTAGGGATACTCAATAAAGGGTGTAGAAATTAATTAAGAAATTTTCGCAAAAATCAGTTAGTAAATGATTAAAAAATGACTTTTTAAGAAAAAAATTATTTATCTCAGTCATAAGTGTGATTATATAAAAGCAGGGTTAAAGTTTTTATTGTTCAATACTGTATTGGTTATTATGAAATATCAAACCAATAAAATATGCGACTGAAAACTTCAGGTAGTTTTTTTTAGAAGCTTATTAAGATTGCTCTACAAATGAGTGTTAGTTTTTCCGGCATTAACCGTTTTGTTAAACAAAGTTTTTATTAAATAAAAATTAAGTTGGCTGAAAGATTTTTTTCTTTGATAATTCTTTCGATATACTTGTACTACAAAATCCAATATCACAAACGGCTGATAGTTTGTTGATAGACGATTATTGTTTAATCCAATATCCAACTACCATGCTAACAAAATTCCCCCCGGGTTTTAGTAAGGTTACTCTAGCCTTATTCGCCACACTTACACTCTATGCCAGTTGTACCAAAGGGTATGACGCAGGCAATCCCGAAAATGACAAATCTGTGTTATTAACCGGCAAGCCTCATTCGGTGAATTGGGTATTACGTGCTATTCAGGTTGATAACGTAACAGACACTTCTGCAAAGGGTGCGCTGAAAATGTATCACGCCGATGGTACTTTTACGGATTATCTTGGTTTTACAGGCTACTGGACACTGTATTCAAGGGATTCGTTGATTGAAAGTAGCCGTTCAAGCGTAAATCCCACTGCGTCGTTTTTCACCAATCATTTTCATATTGACCATTTGCAGAAAGGCAGTCTGCAGTTGTCATACAGAGACTCGGATAAACTGATCCGACTTGTGTATGACTCAAATCCATAAGTCAGTTTTTCTTTTCATTTTTATCTGTGTGCTTGCAATGCCATCTTATGGTCAGATAAAAATGAACTATCATTTTGGTTTTATCGGAACCACAGGAGATACTACTGCCAAACTTAGCGAACCTGTACTGATTGGTTATGATAATTGTTTTGATATTACCAATGGGTTACCCAAATTTAAGTCGCCCAAATTCGGAGTGTTTTCAATTGCCTGTTTTGAAGCTAAGCCAAAGATGGCATTGCAGGTAAATGCATATCCCAACCCTGTTGTGAATGTGTTGACTATGCGTTCATTAATTAATTTTCCGGAGAAAGATTTTGTAAAATATAAAGTAGTGTTTACTGATATCTCCGGTAAAGTACTCAGGCAGGTAAATACAGATCTGCAACATATCAATGAAGGTTTTGTAATACCTGTGAGAGACCTGCCTACGGGATATTTTATTGTGACACTATATTCAGACAAGGAACTGGTTCAATCATTTAAGATTTTAAAAGCCGCCTAGTATGAGAAATAAAAATTTACACTTTTCTGTATTACTGAGTTTCTTTTTATGCATTGGAAATATTTCCTTCAGCCAAATTATAAATTCGCCCAAAGGAATTTTATTTCAGGCGTCGATAACAGACAATAGCGGTAATCCTGCTTCCAAAAGAACTATCTATATCCAGGATGCGATTATTCAGAAAACTGCGAATGGCCCGATTGTGTATAGTGAATCTTTTCAGGTTACTGCATCTGACCAGGGGCTGATTACTATTGTGATTGGACAGGGCACAAGGGTTTCCGGTGCGGCAAGCCTTACTGATATTGATTGGAGTGCGGGGCCATTTTACTTTAATGTCAAGGCGGCTGTAACACCTGCTGCTACTACAATTGGCTGGATTCCTTCGCAGAATCTTGTAGACCTCGGTATTTCCCTTTTTTGGTCAGTTCCTTATTCTCTGTATGCATTAAAGGCAGAAGGCATGGATAAGAAACTGAATATATCAGATACGGCGGCCATGCTTAAGCCTTATACGGATAATAAAAATGTAGTGTTTAATTCCGGGATTAACGGATTGGTGCCGGCACCGGGAACAGTAAACGGGCGGTATTTAAGTGATAATGGTAAATGGTTACCCTTTATTGACACCGTATTACTGAATAATAAAATCAATAAGAAGCTGAATATTGTAGATACTTCAGCTCTGTTAACAGGCTATGCAAAGAGTGGCCAGTTTGTAAAATATTCCGATACCGCTGTACTGGTGTCAAATCGATTTAAAATAAGTGATACAACGACAGCACTCTCAAACAGATTAAAAATATCCGATACGGCTTTGATGATATCAAATCGTTTTAAAATAAGCGATACCGCCACAGCGCTCTCAAACAGATTAAAAATATCGGATACGGCTACTATAGTATCGAACCGCTTGAAG
>JBBRHM010000086.1:0-15669 GCA_038222655.1 Chitinophagales bacterium
GGGTTGACAAAGTTATTAAGCTTAGATCCAAACCGATAAGAGATTCCAAAATAGGTGAATAAATTATAATTGGTGGAAATTTGCCGCTGCCGTGTTAGAATATCCTGTTGGGTTGCCTGCCCTTTGGGTAAATATAATTGGTCACGCAAAATAGAACCAAATGTATAAACATTAAAAGATAACCCACCCGTGATGCGGATATTGACGCCGCCGCCAAGTCCCACATTATAATACTTAGGATTATTTAAATAGTTATGATAGTTACTCGATAAATTAATGGTTCCCCATTTTTGGTTAAAGGTGAGGGCCACATCAATGCCTTGCCCAACCAATGTTTGGTGGGTTTTGCCATAAAGGGTGGTGTCTAAATAACGGTTTTCAGATACATCTATTCCGTAGCGGATGGTGAAGAGTTTATTGGCTACCTTACTATAGGGAAATACATCATATTCGATGGCCGGTTTTATCACACCCAGAAACTGGTAGTTGGTAAAGGTACTCCTTGAAGCGGTAAGGTCATACCCCACGGACCAATGTTCATTCAGGCTTTTTACCAGTTGATGATTAAAATAATAGTTTTCATTCTTTACTTCAATTTTATCAGTGCCGCCGGTGCCGTTATCAAATTCGTAAGTAGTTTTATTCTTACTCAGATTAAGGTTAAAAGATACTTTCATTTTATCTGTTATACGATTTACGGATACATTTCCTGAATACCGAAATCCCTTATACACTTTATCGGCATTTATATTACCATTGGTACTAACACGAAAAACCCAAAAATTCCACGGATCCTTGTTTTGGATTGTTTTAACAGAACCGGAATCTGCAACGCGGTTTTCTTTTATTTGGAAACTGATATTTTCGATGGAAGTGGTTTTAGCAATAAAAGGCATAAGTCCAAATTGTAGATATTTTACGAGTATGGCCCTTGTTTCAAAATCTGTATTATTGGGTTTCGCATTGAAGCGTAAGGTATCTGATTGGCCCTTAAAGTTATTCTGACCGTAGAAAATAAGCTGGTATTGACTTCCACCGCCTCCATTGGTTTGTTGGGTAATAAGCGCATGCACATCTGCTGCTTTATTATCCAATACAAAATCTACATAGTTAATCTCTGTTTTAATGAAGGTAAGGTCGCACCAGGTGCTGGAACAGTCTACAAATAATTTAATTTTTTGAGAATAAGAACTAGATATAATCAGGGTACATAAGGTTAAGAGTATTATTTTAAGCATACTACAGGGGTTAGTTGATTACTAAAGTATTTCAAGAATGCGTTAATAAAAACCCAAATATGGATGAACAGTTTGCATAAAAAACGCAGAAGTATATTACGGGAGTGCAGATAGAAAAGAATACGATTAGTACATAATTGATTCGATAGAATATTTGGGTCTGTTAATATAATATATCTATAAGCATAATACCTTTGTTTTGCTCAATAAGGATAGAAAATATCGTGGTCTCATCGGCATGATTTTTTTAGAGATTATTAAAAAAATACCATGGGATTTCATCAATACCACGAACCACCGGAAGAACTTTCCGCAGATGACCGCACATTTGCTCGGATGATCACTTCGCTAACAGAAGAAGCAGAAGCCATCGGCTGGTATGAGCAAAGAATGTCTGTTGAAAAAGATAAAGAAGCCAGAGCCATTATGGAAAATGCCCAACAGGAAGAAATGAAGCATTTTGGAATGGATCTTGAATTCCTGCTACGTAAAAAGCCGGAATGGCGTAAAACGCTGCAGGCAATTCTTTTTACCAAAGGAGATATTGTAGCATTGGGCAAAAAAGGGGAAGAAGCAGCAGAAAAAAGCTGATCTAATATTAACATAAGCTATACGTGCCAAATGGTACATTTACTCTGTAAAAAAAAATTAAAATGAATAGAACCTATTGCTGGAAATGTGTGATGCTGCTGGCTTCTGTTTTAGGAATGGCACATGAACTAATGGCATAAGCTCACGTACAGAATGTATTAGTGATAAAAGTTGCGGAAAATAGATCCGCAACTTTTTTATTGTATAAAAATCATGCGACGGAGTAATCAAAGATCCTGATCAAGTATAATATCACCAACATCTGTAGTAGAACCGCCATTGATCATTACCTCTGTTTTTGTAGTTATCCTGTAAGGCTTTCGTCCCTCTACTATGATTCGGTACTTACCAGCTTTTAATCCTTTAATAAAAAAAGCACCACTTAGAATAGTGGTTCTGGCTGTATCGGTATCTGATACTATCCATACATTTAGTGCCGCATTATAGGGGACAACCCTTCCCCGCACTGAACCCTTTGTATTCTGATCCCGAAAAGAAAAGAATATTACAGTAATCAGTAACGGCCATATGCATAGAGCGTGCTTTTTTTTCATAATAGCCAATACCAAAAAAATATACCAGCTTTCAGGGCATAATTTTTTTAGGATTATAGAAAGGAGGAGTATCTATGAATAACAAAAACAAACAACCGAAAAAGCCTTTTGGAACACAGGCAGAAGAATTAGGCGATCCGCGCCCGCAACCACAGGTTTCCGCAGACGATTTTAGCGATGAACCCGTTCCCCAAAATCCACCACCGGAAAAGCCATCGCAAGAAGATGATGACAAAGAGGGAGGATAATGTTTCTGCTGACCAATGTATAAAACAAAAACCTTCTTTCGAAGGCTTTTGGGAAGGCTATAATACTTGGGTTAGTAAGCCTGTATATTGAAAACATCCGCTTAATAAACGATACAATAAAGCTGTTTATTGTAACACTACTTTTTATTTACTGTAAAATGTTATTGAATTACCAACTGTTCGGGCGCAGTAATGATAATCTGTGCTTTTCCTTTGAACGTAACAATTCGTCCTGTTACACAAATATTTTTATTGTTACATATTTCCTCTGGCTTACCGGCAAATTTTTCGCGGTCATCTCCATAAATAACAACAGTTAGTAATTCATTAGGATAGGCACCACCCATATTGATAAGGGTAGGTCTTCCATTAGAATTTTCAAGAAAACGGGTGCCAAATACTTTCCCACAAACCCTAACTGAATCACCCATATGCTGTGCTACTTCTTCCAGGTTAATCTTTGACTGGGCAGATACAGAAAATGCTGTGAGTACTATACATCCAAGGATGACTACTATTTTTTTCATATGTGCAAATTAATTAAAAATAACTTGTATACTATTTATCGGAGCGATATTGATTGTGTTGGTTGGTCCTTTTTATACGAGCAGGTTTAAAAATTATTTTTTAACTGATGGATAACCGCGAAGATAATTTCTTGTTTTGATGCCCGATTCTTTCAGGTCCTTCGTTTGCCATTTACCATTCGACGAAGCAGTAGATTGCAACATGGAACAGGTTTCATTTTTATCGGCTATGGACCAGGTTATCCAGCTCAACCCTTTTGCATCCATCCAGTCAATCCATTTTTGCCATTCTATCTGATCGATAGCACCATCCCCACTGGCTTCCATTCCTGCTGATTCAGATATAAAAATGGGCAGCCCTTTTGCCATCGCTGCATCGGTCCTGTCGCGCAGCCATTGCTTATGCGAACCCGCATAAAAATGTAAGCTATACATCAGGTTTTCAAAACCATGTATAGGATCTTCTGCGGGCAGGTGAATAGACTGGTCCCATTGTGGTGAGCCAACCAGTATAATATTATAGGGATCAATTGCGCGGATGGTAGCTATAATTTCTGTAGAATATTCTTTTACTTCTTTCCAGCTCTCACGATCAGGTTCATTAAATATTTCATATAACACGTTTGGATACTTTCCATATGTGACAGCCATTTCAGCAAAAAAAGATTTCGCTTCGGGCAGGTTTATATTGTGACTGTGCCAATCGATAATAACATATATACCTTCTTTAATAGCAGCATCAACCACCGCTTTTATTTTTTCTTTAGAATGTATGGGATCCTTGATGTAGCCATTATCGGGCTCAACACCCATGGCAGCTCTTACAACAGAACAGTTCCAGTCATTATACAGCCATGTAACAGCGCCTGCATTATAGAATCTTGGCCACCAGTTATGCCAGCCAAAGCTTACGCCATGAAGGGCAAGCGGTTGATTATTTTTATCAACCAGTTGCGTTCCCATAACTTTTAACTGTCCATGGTATTTAACGGGCTGTGCTGTGATAGCTGTTACTGTTAATAAAAAGATGCATAAACATGTATGTTTCATAGGAGGATCTATTGTCATTACAATATACTATAAATCCCAAAATTGCCTCACAAATGATAGTAAGGCAATACAAAATGAACAAAAAAAAAAGGCCTTCCGGCCTTTATTTATACACTATTAATTTTTTGTACCTTCTCTCCTATCCTTTCGTTTTCCGTGGAGATATCCTGCAGTGGCACCTACCGCTCCGCCAATGACAGCTCCTTTTGTTTTATTTTTTGAGACAATAGCGCCAGTTGCCGCACCAGCCGCACCACCAATTACAGCCTCTTTTTTTCTATGACTCCATTTTCTTTTAGCTACCTGCGATTGTGCCTCGGTAGCAAAATCTCCGGTAAACATAGAAAAACCAAAAAGGCCAAAAGTTACCAAACATACTAGCTTTTTCATACTCATTATTTTATTGATTACTTTAGAAAGTGCAATAACCCTGCCAATACTGATTCCCTTACCTATGGGATATTATTAGGGAATTAAATTCCCCAGTATTGCTGTTTATGGCATGCCGTTTCTTGTTTCCTTGTTCTTGTTCCTATTTCCTTTTTTTGTACATTGAACCCACTTCTCTATTTGTTTATAAATACCTGATTAATGAAACCAAAACTTCTTATTGTATTACTGAGTATTGTATCGGTTAGTTCCCAATCACAGCAAACACAGAAACCTCCTTTGCATGGCAAGAACTGGATGGCCGTTACCGGTAAACCCCTTGCTGCTACAGCTGGTTCTATGATATTTCAAAAGGGTGGCAATGCGGTAGATGCCGCCTGTGCCATGCTGGCCGCCACCTGCACCATGTGGGATGTATTAAGCTGGGGCGGTGAAACACAGGCATTGATTTATAATCCCAAAACAAAAAAAATAATCGCCATAAATGCAATGGGAGTTGCGCCTACAGGAGCCACTGTAGACTTTTTTAAAAGTAAAGGATATAATTTTCCCCCCGAGTATGGTCCGCTTGCAGCCACTACGCCAGGCACTGCGGGTGGTTTATGTTTAATGCTCTCTGAATACGGAACCATGAGTCTGAAAGAAGTGCTGTGGCCCGCCATGCAACTCGCGGCAGGATATCCTATTGAAGCGCAAACAGCCAACAGCATGGAAAAGGGTAAAAAAATGATTAAAGAATGGCCCTACTCTGCCGCTGTATTCTTACCACATAACGGAGAAAAAAGAGAAGCACCCGATGCAGGAGAAATATTTGTACAGAAAGACCTCCTGGCAACGCTAACCAAAATGGTGGAAGCTGAACAAAATGCCTTAAAAAATCATAAGAGCAGAAAAGAAGCGATCATGGCAGCGTATGATCGGTTTTATAAAGGCGATATCGCAACAGAATTTGTGCGGGGGAGTAAGGAACAGGGCGGACTCATTACCATGGAAGACCTCGCTAAATGGAAACCGGTTGTTGAAGAACCCCTGCATATAAATTATAAAGGCATTGATGTATATAAGTTACAACAATGGACACAGGGACCCATGTTATTGCAATCGCTTAATATACTCGAGAACTTCGACCTGAAAGCAATGGGTTATAACAGTACGAAATATATTCATACCGTATACCAGGCCATGAATCTGGCATTCGCCGACCGTGATTTTTATTATGGCGATCCTTATTTCCCTCCTGAAGAACCTATGAAAGGATTATTAAGCAAAGCCTATTCAAAGGAAAGAGCCAAACTGATACTGATGGATAAGAACGATGCTAATGCAGGGCCAGGTGATCCTTATCCTTATGAAGGAAAAATAAATCCTTATACTTCCATGTTGAAACAAAGAGGATTCTCTCTGGATACCGGCAGGCGCAGACCGGTAAGTGCCATACCCATGCATGACCGTCAAACGGCTAAAAATAAGGTATCACTTCCTGTTAATGCAGATTATATGGATCGTTTATGGCGCGGCACCACCTCTGTTGAAGCCGCAGATACATCTGGATGGGTAGTTTCTATTACACCAAGCGGCGGATGGCTCCCAGCCTGTATTGCGGGCCATACGGGAATTGGCATGAGTCAGCGTATGCAGAGTTTTGTTCTCGATGCCACACTGGATCCATTTAATGTAGTGGAGCCTGGAAAAAGACCGCGTGTTACTTTAACGCCTACCCTTGCCATGAAAGACGATAAGCCCTTTTTATGTTTTGGTGTACAGGGAGGAGATACACAGGATCAGAATCTGCTACAATTCTTTTTAAATATGACCGAATTCAATATGACGGTACAGCAGGCAACAGAAGCTGCTAATTTTAATACGAATCAGTTATGGCTTTCTTTGGGTGGTACCAAAACAGATGACAGGAAACCACGTCCCGGCAATATACTGCTGCCCAACAATACATCAGAAGCCGTAAGGAATGATTTAAAAAGAATGGGCTATACTTTGTCTTTTGGTGATCGAACCAGTGGACCTATTAATGCTATTTTCCTAGACTGGAAACATGGAAGTCTCTGGGGTGGAAGCAGCAATAACGGTGAAGATTATGGAATTGGATGGTAGTAAGCTACTTGACTTTGTACCCCAGTGTACTCCTATTTTCACACGAGGATACAAGGACCCTGTATATATTTTTTTAACCTGTTGTGCTATTGAAAATGAAACTTACAATTAATCAAAATTCTTTGTCGCTCTCGGCCGCTGGGCCCCGGCCCAGTTACCGGGCTGCATTTGCCGATGATCAGATATGCGGAGCAAGATAAGATAATTAAACGCTTTAGCATGACACCCAACCCAAAGCGGCCCGACCACAGGGACTGATTAGATTTTTATTATCGGTGATTTTCAAATTCCGAGTTTTTTACTTGTAAATGAGACTTTAATTGAAAAATTTAATAGCACAATACATTATTTTCATTATTGACCATTAGTGCATAATTAATGATACCGATTTCCATAAAGTAAAAAGGCTTGTAAGAATTACCAGACTGCCCACTGCATAATACATGGTTTTTAAGGGAAGTTTACCCACCAATCTTGCAGCAATGGGTGCAGCAATAATGCCACCTAACACAAGACCTAACACATCCCCTATCGGTATATGTTTTAAGAGAATAAAAAACGTAACCGCACTCGCAAACACCACAAAAAATTCGGCGAGACAAACAGAACCGATAACGTAACGAACATTTTTTCTTTTTGAGATGAGTGTGCTTGTAACCAGTGCGCCCCAACCACCGCCAGCAAATGCATCCATGAATCCTCCTGCGCCCGCAAGCCATCCTGCACGTTTTACTTTATCCTGTGCTGTTTTTTTACGTAATGCTTTTTTGATGATGAAATAACCCAGGTAGCAGGTATATACAGAGAGTGGTATACGAACATAGGATGAATATTTCTGTCCAACATAGGCAAGGCAGGCGCCGGCGATGGCTCCGATTATTCCAGGTATGATCAATGCCCTGAATAATTTTTTATTGATGTTACCAAACCGGTGATGGCTATACCCCGACACACCACTGGAGAATACCCTTGCCGAATGCACGCGGCTGCTGACTATGGCAGGACTTACACCATTGGCCAGCAAAAAAGTAGTAGAGATGGTTCCATACCCCATGCCGAGTGAGCCGTCCACCATTTGTGCCATAAAGCCTGTGAGCAGCATCATCAGGAAAGAAGGGGTATCAATATATTTGGGTAAGGACTTTAAAGAATCAACTACCTGCTCAGATGGGATAAGTGAAAAAAGTGTATGGCCCAATATCATGAAAATAAATGCGAGAAGACACCATTTCACCACCTGTTGCCATTTTTTTTCCCTGGGTTTTTGCAGGCTGAGTTCGTCCAGTGTAATCTGTTTTGCTACCAGTACCTTGGTAAGGTCATTCAGTTCTTCGAGTGCAACTTGTTTTGCCACCAGCACTTTAGTAAGGTCATTGAGCTGTTTCACCTTATCTGAAAAATCACCTTTCAAGGTTTGCCGGATACTTTGCATATTGTTGAGGAGATCATCCATCTCCCCAGGAATGATTTCATTCAATACTTCTTTCAGACGTTTGGCTATGGTAGGCGATTTTCCGTTGGTAGAAATAGCTATCTTAAGATTACCTTTTTGTACAACAGCGCTTAAATAAAAATCACATAACTCAGGTTTATCTGCCACATTTACCAATAAGCGCATTTCTTTTGCTTCCATGCGGATCATCTCACTGGTAACGATATTATTAACTGCGAGTATCACCACATCCATATTTTCTAGATCCCTGTTGTTGAAAGATTTTTGAATAAGATGGATATTTGGATGCGAAGAAGCCAGCAACCTGATATCATCGCTGATCGATTCTGCCAGTAGTGTAATATTTGTTTTTGGCGAATTGTTAAGTACTGCCTGTAATTTTTCAAACCCTACATAACCTCCTCCTACAATCAATAAACGAAGAGATTCCAGCTTTAAAAAAACAGGGAATAGCTGGTTGGTGTCCGCTTCAGGCTTAAGATTGTCTACAGGAATATGTTTGTCTGTAATCAGCATATTATTTTCACTTATTAATAAAGAGGTGTTACCTATTTATTTTTTGTATACAATGATACTAATATTCTACTTAATTGGTAGACTTTTATTTTTTCGTAAATCTATGTTTTGAAAATAAAATATTCGTAATGCATCAATTGACTTATTGTTTCCGTTGGCAATGGGTTGCTGAAACAGGTTCATATACCCTATCTGTATGGAATTACTTTCCTGAACCGGAAAAGAGAACCCGGCAAATAAACGGTTCTGGTCGAAATTCTGATGAATGATCTCCTTTCCAAAATTGATATGTACTTCGTCACTGACAATAAGAGCAATACCTGTTTTGGAAAACAGTTTTTTGTGAAAAGGAATGCTCAATTGCAATCCATACCTAAGCTTCCAGTAAAACCCATATCCCTCCGCCAGCCTATCGTTACTTTCAATTTTGTGTTTAAATTTTTCTTCCAGCTTTATTATCTGTGTAATACGCAGCCCGGGTTTAGGGCTATTCCATTGAACCATTTGCCATCCCCTATGCTCAGGCTGGGAAATATTTTTGTGATTATCGCCTGGAAACTGATTTACATACGCATACCCCGCAGACATTTTTATATTTGCCTTTACATAATAAATACACCCAACGCGTACCACTGATTGTGAGAAGCTATCCACAAAATGATCTTTTGTTCGCAGATGCAGATCTATCCCAATACCCCATTTTTCACCAATTCTTATTTGGTTGTAATAACCCATCCATACTTGTGTATACTTATCGGTGGTTTTCAGGTACTGCCCGGATGACTGATAACAATTCAGGAACAGGTAACCAAAAAAAAAATCGAAAACCTACTTTCATTCAATAATGATTTACACAGTAACCCAATTTTGGCGCAGGGAGAAATCGCCGAAAGTTTCATTTGTGTTTCTGTCTTTTGCATAAGACTGAAAGAGCGCATCAAGGGATTGCAGTATTTCTGGCTCTGCTAAATTTTCTTTATACATTTTATTCAGCCTTTCGCCAATACGATCACCGCCTAAATGCATATTGTACTTTCCGGGCGCAGTTCCTACAAAACCAATTTCGGCTGCATAGGATCTTGCACAGCCATTGGGACAACCCGTCATACGAATGATGATCTCTTCATCAGACAATGCATGTTTGTTAAGTAACGCTTCTATCTTATCAATCAAGGAGGGTAAATAACGTTGTGCCTCGGCCAATGCCAACGGGCAGGTGGGTAAAGCCACACAAGCCATCGAATTTTTACGGATGATTGAGGTAGCATCTGTATAGACAGTTATGGCAAATTGTTCTAAAATGTTCTGTATATTACTTTTATCACTTTCTTTTATATCACTAATGATCAGGTTCTGGCTGCAGGTAAAACGGAAATTTGCTTTACCGGTTTTAGCCACTTCGAGTAAAGCAGATTTTAAAGCCACTTTTTCGTCATCCAGAATTCTGCCATTTTCCACAAATACGGTATAATACCATAAACCCTCTGCATTCTGCTGCCAGCCAAAATAATCTTTACGGTCAGTAAAAGTATAATCCTTAGCTGGGGCCAATGCAAAACCGGTTCTCTTTTCGAGTTCTTCTTTAAACCAATCCACCCCAACCCTATCGAGTGTATATTTTAAACGGGCCAGTTTACGGTCACTTCGGTTTCCGTAATCACGTTGGATAGTAGCAATCTCATATACTGCTTTCATGGTTTTTTCTTCGCTATCCGCAAAACCTATTATAGTTGCCAGCCTTGCATAGGTTTCGGTATTGCCATGCGTTGTTGATAAACCACCACCAATCGCAATATTAAATCCCTTCAATTCATCATTTTCTATTATAGCAATCAAACCCACATCATTCGCAAAAACATCTACATCATTATTTGGCGGGATGGCTATAGCGATTTTAAATTTTCTTGGCAGGTAACGGTCCTGGTATAAGGGATCTACTTCTTCTTTTTTATCCACCAGTATTTCATCATCCAGCCATATTTCGTAATAGGCTTTTGTTTTGGGCATCAGCATGGTACTGATCTTATCGGCATACGCAAACACCTGCTCATGAATAGGTGATTGTTTGGGATGTGAACTGCACAAAACATTACGATTAATATCGCCACAGGTAGCTATAGAATCCAGTTTGGCTTCGCTGAAAGAGTGAATGGTAGGTTTTATTTTTCCTTTCAGAATTCCATGCAATTGCAATGTTTGGCGCGAGGTAATCTTGATCACACCTGTGGAATTCTCTCCGGCTATTTCATGCACAGCTATCCATTTTTCAGGGGTAAGAAACCCACCGGGTAAACGGAGCCTGATCATAAATGTATAGAGACGGTCGAGCTTTTTTTCAGCACGTTCTTCTCTCCTGTCACGGTCATCCTGCTGGTACATACCATGAAACTTGATGACCGCCTGGTCATCTTCGCGCATGGCGCCGGTTACTTCATCATGCAGGCTTTCGTTTAGCGTGCCGCGCAATCCATCGCTGGCTGTTTTTATTTTTTCAATTTGTGATAAGTTCTTCTTTTCGGACATGATCTTCAGATAATAATTTATTTACTGTTCTATTTGCACCCTTGTGCTTATATGTGAGAATACATAATTCACACAAAGCCACGGTTTAATATACATCTTTCGAATACCTTCCTTCCTCTTTCAGTTTCTCAAAATATTCTTTGGCAGCTTCTTTTGAAAAACCACCATGGTTTTCGAATATGGTTAGTAAAGTATTTTCCACTTCCACGCTCATGGGAGCTTTTTCACCGCATAGATATGTATAGGCGCCGGATGCAATCCAGTCGTACACTTCTTTTCCATGTTCCAGCAGCCTGTGGTGTACCATTATGTTTTCCGGTTGATCCTTTGAAAAAGCAAGATTTACTTTTGATAATACTCCCGTTTCAAACCAGTTCTGTATTTCTGTCTGGTATAAAAAATCAGATACAAAATGTTCTTCACCAAAGAAAAGCCAGTTTTTACCGGTAGCACCCGTAGCATCTCTTTCACTGATAAAAGAACGGAACGCTGCTATACCAGTACCTGGACCAATCATCAAAATATCTTTATCAGCAGCGGGTAATTTGAAACGTTTATTTTTCTGCACAAAGAATTCAAAAGTATCATTTGGCTTTACCTGTGCTAAATAATCTGAACAGATACCCGTCTTACTTATTTCATTTACGGAAAAATTATGTTTTTCCACTGTCAGATGCACTTCACCGCTATGGGCCGCATGGGAAGAAGCAATGGTAAAAATACGTGGAGACTGTGCGGGTAATGCCTGCAATACTTCTTCAAAAACCGTAGCATCTTTTGCCGGGTAAATGCGGAGCAGGTCTATCAGGTCCATTTTAGTTTCGGGTATTTCCTGCTTAACAATGGCGGCATACTTCTTTACCACTCTTTCATGTAGGAAACTTATATTCAGTTTCTTTTTCAATAGATCAAAAATCGTGTATTCCGTTTCTTTGTACTTAACCAGTTTGTTTTTGTTGATGCCTGTTCTATCGATGATGGCATTTACAACCGTTACAGGGTTTTCAGGCATAATACCAATCGAATCACCGGGCAAATAATCTACTTGCTCCTCTACAAAGAGTTCCATATGGTAGGTTTCTTTGGAAGAACCCCGGTCGTTAAGATTGATATTGCTTAATATATTAGCTGTATAAATTTTTTTATTTGACTTGACGGCAGTTTGCGGTACTGTTTTTATAATGGATGGCGCTGCAATGGCCGGGGCGTTATGCAATGTTTCCAATACTTCAGTAAACCAGGCTTCGGCATCGGCTTCATAATCCACATCACATTTTTTAATGGGTACCATTCTTTTGCCACCCATTTTATGCAACTGCTCATCTACTTCTTCTCCGGTTTTGCAAAACAATGGATAGGAAGTATCTCCCAACGCGAGTACACTGAATTTTAGCTGCTCAAGACGAAAGCCATTATGGTGTATATGATCATAGAATTTTTTAGCAGCGATAGGTGGTTCCCCATCTCCCTGCGTACTGATTATAACAAATAGATTCTCTTCTTTTGTAATATCCGTAAGCCGGTATTGATCAAGACTTGCCAGTTTAACGATCACATTTATTTTCTTTGCTTTTGTAGCAAGGTCGGTGGCTAATTTTTTGGAATTACCTGTCTCGGTTCCATAAATAATCGTCATTTTCCTGGCAGGTGTATCTGCCTGTAGGGCTATTTCAGTTCCGGCAGTATCAATCTTGCCAGATATATACCCGTTTACCCAGATCAATTCTTCTTTGCTGTAAGAACCCACAAGGTCTTGTAAGATTTTCAGTTTAGGCCCTGTCAGCATATCTTTTGATTGTATCATTTTGTACGATAGATTCTACCGCTCCGGTAAGCGGTTTGAAATAATATTCGCCGGTATTGTTTCCTTCAAACCATTTGTATGTATCATGCAAAGCCACTACTTTGCCGATAATGATAAGCGAGGGAGACAGAAAAATTTTATCCTTTAGATTCTCTGCATATTCGGATAGTAAAGAAATATGAACCTGCTGATAAGGTGTGGTTGCCTGTTCAATTACAGCGAGTTGTTTATCGCTGCCAATACCATTTTCCAGTAATTTATTAACCAACCCATCAAGTGTTTCTGATGACATATAAAAAACAAGGGTATCATCAGTAGCAGCTAGTTCTTTCCAATACTCGTCTTTTACCACAGAAGATTTATAATAGGTAAGAAACCGCACAGCCGTTGCATGATCTCTTGCCGTGAGCGGGATGCCGGCATAGGCTGCTGCGCCCGAAGCTGCTGTAACACCGGGAACGATCTCGTAAGCAATTTCATTTTCAACCAATATGCTCAATTCATCGAGGACATTGGAGAAAAAAGAAATATCGCCGCCCTTTAAGCGTACTACATATTTTCCCTGCAGAGCATATTTTACCAGTAATTCATTAATGGTTTCCTGCGGTGTGGAGATGCCTCGTCTGCATTGCTTGCCAACCTCTATCACTTCTGCAGAAGAGCGAACGTATTTTTCAATAATCTCGTGACTCACCAACCTGTCTGTCAATACCACATCCGCTTTTCGCAGGTGGTCAGCGGCTTTTACCGTGATTAGTCCCGGATCACCGGGACCTGCACCGGCCAGTATTACTTTTCCATCTTGTTTTGCGTGGTTCATGTTATGCTTTAAAATAAACCTTCAATAGATAAATATCTTTCACCGGTATCATAATTAAAGGTGAGCACTTTAGAACCTTTGGGTATATCTGCTAATTTTTTAGCTACTGCTGCCAAAGAAGCGCCTGTAGATACGCCAGATAAAATACCTTCTTCTTTTGCAAGACGCTGCGCATAATTATATGCTTCCTCTTTTCCCACCTGGATAATACCATCCAGTATTGCGGTGTTTAAAATAGAGGGAACAAAACCAGCACCAATACCCTGCAACGGGTGAGGGGAAGGTGCTCCACCACTGAGTACCGGTGACAGCTCAGGTTCCACAGCAAATACTTTCAAGGCAGGGAATTTTTCTTTTAAGATTTCGGCAACACCTGAAATATGTCCGCCGGTGCCTACCCCCGTGATAAGATAGTCCAGTCCGTCTGGAAAATCATTTAGTATTTCCTGTGAAGTTGTTTTACGGTGGATGGCTGTATTAGCTGGATTGTCGAATTGCTGCGGCATCCAGGCACCGGGTGTTTCTTTTACAATTTCGGTTGCTTTTTCGATGGCGCCTTTCATTCCTTTTTCGCGGGGTGTTAATACAAATTCGGCTCCGTAGGCAGACATTAATTTTCTTCTTTCCACGCTCATGCTTTCGGGCATAACGAGTATAATTTTATACCCTTTTACTGCTGCCACAAGCGCCAGGCCAATACCTGTATTTCCAGAAGTGGGTTCAACGATTACACTATCTTTATTGAGCAGTCCTTTTGCTTCCGCATCTTCTATCATGGCAAGAGCGATACGATCTTTAATACTGGCACCCGGATTCGCTTTCTCCAGTTTGATCCATACCTCATGATCCGATCCAAAAAGATGATTGATTTTAACGTGCGGTGTATTGCCAATGGCTTCTAAAATGTTATTCAGTTTCATGCTTGTGATTTATGGGTTTATACTATTTTTCAGATAACAAAATTCAAGGGTTCAGGAAAAGGATTATTATCCCTCACTTTAATATCGCTTTTATGGTATACCACCGAATGCGGCTGTACACTATAGGTTAACCATGTGTTTCCGCCAATAATACTGTCGTGGCCAATTACCGTATCTCCCCCTAAAATGGTAGCCCCGGAATACACGGTTACATTGTCTTCCAGCGTAGGATGTCTTTTGGTTTGTGCATATTCTTTTGACACATTCAATGCCCCAAGCGTTACACCCTGGTAAATTTTTACATGATCGCCTACCTCACTGGTTTCACCGATCACGATGCCGGTTCCATGATCAATCGAAAAAGATTCACCAATAACAGCCCCGGGGTGAATATCGATACCCGTTTTGCTATGTGCATATTCTGTGAATACCCTTGGTAATATTTTTACGCCCTGCTTCCACAAAAGATGTGAGATACGATATACCGCCGTTGCATAAAAACCCGGGTAAGCTACCAGTACCTCTTCTTCTGAGCCGGCAGCGGGATCAAATTGCAGGATGGCTCTTGCATCTTTTAAAAGAGTTTGATAGAGTACGGGAATACCGTCAAAGAATGTTTCGGTTTGCTTTTCGAGTTGTGTTCCGTCATATATTACATCATATATTAAAACAGAAAACTGCTGCTTCAGCAGGTCAAATTCTTTATTCAGATCATCTAATGAATTCTGGAGTTTGTTACGGGGAATAAATAAGAGATCAAACAGGTCATCCATAAAATGATGGGCCAATTCCTTGTCAGGAAATGTTACCGAACATTTCGAGTTCCGCTCATGCAGTTTTTGTATAAATGACTGACTACCCATAATTATTGAAAGTCTGTTAGTTTTTATTGCCCTTTTATTATTGAATCATACACGCTCCTACGG
>JBBRHM010000087.1:0-15289 GCA_038222655.1 Chitinophagales bacterium
TTTGATATCGGGAAATATGTAGTGGCCACTGATAACTATACTACCATCAACGGGAATCAGGTGCCTATTCAGTTTTATGTGCTGGAATGCGACAGCACAGAAGCAAGAAAACTGATTGCCACCAAGATAAGGGACACCAAAGTCCTCGAAAAATATTTTGGCGAATATCCCTGGGTCAAAGAAAAAATCGGGATTGCAGAAGTACCCAATTCGGGTATGGAGCACCAGACCATGATAACGTTTAACAACCAGTTCAAATACGCAAAAATCGGCGGTCAGGATTATTCTTCTAATCTCTTTCATGAATATGCCCACGAATGGTGGGCGAATAAAGTGACCAACAAAGACTGGGCGCATATGTGGATACAGGAAGGTATTGCCACCTATGCCGAAGCACTTTGCCATTTTGAACTGGGCGGACAGGAAGCGTACGATAAGATCATCAGTGGACACAGGCGGGGTAGCCGTACTCTGAAACCCATGGTGGGCGGTGAGGAATTATCAGAAGAAGAAACTTACGCAGGTAATAATATTTATGGGAAGGGCTCTTTTTTCATGCACAGCCTTCGCTACCTGATTGGTGATGACATCTTTTTTCCAACACTGAAAAAACTGGCAACCGATCCTGCAACTACCTACGACAATTTTGTAACTTCTGCGGATGTGGAACAATTATTCAGCAAGGCGTCCAACATGGACCTGAAACCATTCTTTTATTTTTACCTGCGAACAACGGATGCGCTAGACATCAGCATCAAGGAAATCGCGTATCAGCAATATCTGATTAAAATTAATAACCAATTTATGGACCTGCCCTTTGAAATAACAGCCAACGGAAAAACCGAAAGAATGACGGTTCCAAAAGATGGCCTGAAACTGATGAGTGCAATGCCACCGATTGTAGATGGGAAAGGATATTATTTGAAGAAAATAACCATGCTTTAATTTGATATCCACTTTTTTACAATCCTCTCAAGCGTTTCAGGTAGTGAGTCAAGATAGCTATCTTTTATATCGGCAACCGTTATTGTTTTTAAGTTTGTCATTTTAATAAGCGATTTCAATTTTTAACAAATGAGTATCTAATTATGCAGCCACATTCAAATGCGACCTTTGAATATTTTTGTAATGGGATTAGTTGTCGGGTATTTGCACCTATAGAATAATAAAAAAATTTAAAAAGGCAGCATACAATTTTATCCATCTAAACTTTTAAAAAAATAAAATGAAAAAGTTAATTGTTGCCTTATCCATTTTTCTAATACCGGTTAGTTTTATCAATGTTTCAGCTCAACCTGCTGAGCAAATAGTAAAAATTATTGTAGCACCCAACCATGCCGACTGGAATTATGCAACAGGTGAGGTTGTGAAATTTTCTGTAACAGTTTTGCAATACGGCAACCCCCTCACAAACGTAAAAATCAAATACGAAGTTGGGCCGGAAAAAATGCCTCCTGTTATTAATGATTCTGCCATACTTACTGACGGGAAAAAAGTGATTGAGGGCGGAACACTTCTGGTTCCGGGTTTTTTAAGGTGTATTGTTACTGCTACAGTTGATGGAAAAACCTACCGAAATCTTGCAACAGCCGGTTTTGATCCCTTAAAAATTCAACCAACTATTAGCCTGCCGGAAGATTTTAACACATTTTGGGATAGATCAAAAGAGGAGTTGGCAAAAATACCACTGGATGCCCGAATGGTATTGCTTCCAGAACGGTGTACGGAAAAAGTAAATGTTTACCACATAAATATTCAGAATCTTGGCAATGCAAGGGTGTATGGTATTTTATGTGTACCTAAAAAGGATGGGAGATATCCTGCGCTTTTAAAAGTGCCGGGTGCAGGTGTCCGGTCGTATAGGGGAGATATTGCCACTGCTGAAAAAGGGATTATTACACTGGAAATTGGTATTCATGGCATACCCGTTACTATGGAGGATTATATTTATGCAAACCTGGCTGCGGGTGGCTTAGCCAATTACCCTAATAATAATCTTGATGATAAAGACCGGTTTTATTATAAGCGGGTATATGTAGGGTGCATCAGGGCTAATGATTTTTTAACCAGCCTTCCCCAGTTTGATGGTACCAACCTTGGGGTATGTGGCGGTAGCCAGGGAGGTGCTTTATCCATTGTAACCGCATCGTTAGATAACCGGGTAAAATATTTATCAGTGCTTTACCCTGCATTGAGCGACCTCACAGGTTATCTACAAGGGCGTGCCGGCGGATGGCCTCATTATTTGGATAGCAGAAATGCAGCGTTTAATAATAAAAGCGATAAGCTTAGGACAATGGGCTATTATGACGTGGTCAATTTTGCAAGGCAACTAAAAGTGCCAGGTTTTTATGCCTGGGGTTATAACGACGAAACTTGTCCGCCCACGTCTATGTATGCAGATTATAATGTGATTGTTGCACCGAAACAGCTTTTTCTCGCATTGGAAACGGGCCACTGGACTTATCCGGAAGAAAATGAAAAATTTATTAGCTGGATTTGCAATAAACTATTAGATAAGTGATTTAGTTAAGTTTTTCATCTTTAGCAGGGTCTCCATTCAAACCAAAAAAAAGAGTTCTCCGCGGCAAACTTTCTTTTTTGAAAGTAAGAAGCTGTTTGAGTTAATTATATTTTAAACCCATTGCCACAGATACACAGATTTTTTCTGTGCTAATCTGTGTATCTGTGGCGAAAAAATGCTTTTATAACTCAAACAGCTTCTAAACCCATGGAGAACGAAAGTAAAAATGCTAGAATTTACCACTTCAATTACATGTCCTTACTAAAATCTACATTCTGGTTTTTTTAAAAAAAGCAGGTAACACTTTTGTATGGCGTGCGCCAAGAGAACTTTTTTTCCGGGAATTTGTCTTATAAGGAAGACTTTATTGCCTTTCGCTTATGAAGCAGGAGATATTTATTAGTACAATGATTGTGTTCTTTATCGGTATCGCTTCACCCGATACCGATAAACGCCAGCTGCTGCTTTTTACGCAGAAGGATACCAGAATGGCAGAAAAGCAGCTTACTGTCTGGAAAGCGGCACAGCTGGGAATGCAGGAGAGAGACCTTACGATTACAGTCGTAACTGGAAATGATCTGTTGTATACAAAATACAAAGTAGACAGACAAACGGATTTTACTTTGATACTGGTAGGAAAAGACGGCAGCGAAAAATTACGTACCCATTCCCTGCTCCCTATAAAAAAACTGTTTGCCCTTATAGATGCGATGCCTATGCGAAAGGAAGAAATGCGAAATACAGAAAGGAAGCAATAAATTTTATCATGAATGTACCCAAT
The DNA here is from genome assembly GCA_038222655.1 of Chitinophagales bacterium. Taxonomy (GTDB): domain Bacteria; phylum Bacteroidota; class Bacteroidia; order Chitinophagales; family Chitinophagaceae; genus Sediminibacterium. The sequence goes on from JBBRHM010000087.1 coordinate 3,306, forward strand.
AAAAAACGTTGGTTAATACAAGCAGCAGCAGGGCTATTGCTTTCTGGCTTAGGATTGTGTATGGCTATTGATGCCGGACTATCCAAAATGCAGGGTGGAAATTGGTTCTGGTATGGAACATTGGCATTGATTGTTTTCCAATCGGGCTTATGCCTGGTGATAGATTCAGTTCGTTTTACTAATAAAGTGTAAACTATCTTCATTCTCAGCAGGGTCTCCATTCAAACAAAAAAGGGGAGTTATCCGCGGATATCTCTTGTTAGAGAATCCCATTCCTTAGTATTACAAATCAATATCGGTTAAACAATTCTTTTTAGAATAATTTATCACTAAAGATTGGCAACAAATCAGGTATAAACCGCAATGCATTATTTTAATACTTAAAATACCTTGCATTCATCCATGCTTGTAAGAAAGAAAATAGACGAATCCAATGGCGTTTTCTTTATTACGAGTATCCTGTTATCACATATATGGAAATGCTGGATATTGATTTAACTCCCTCATTTTGAAGAATATTTTAGTTGCAATGGTGTTTGGAAAAATTAAATCGCAGAGTCGCCTTTGGGAGACAGCTACTTCGAACTTTCTTTTTTGAAACTACAACCTACAGAGATCGAATGCTTCTTTAGCGCCTATACTTATAAATCCAGAGATATGATATATAGTCATTCATCATTATGGGCTATTTTTAATTATCAGGAAACCTATTCTTATGCAATACAGAACCCTCGGCAAAACCAATATTCAATTATCCGCCGTAGGCCTGGGCTGTATGGGCATGAACCACGCGTATGGTGAACCCAATGATCCTGAATCAATCGCCACACTTGAGAAGGCATTGGAGCTCGGCATTAATTTCTGGGATACAGCGGATATGTATGCCGGGGGGAAAAATGAAGAACTGATCGCAAAAATTCTAAAGCCCAACCGCAATAAAGTTTTTATCGCCACCAAATTCGGTTTCTATAATGATGCGAATGGCAAGCTGCGTTTTGACGGATCGCCGGCGTATATCAAAAAAGCAGTGGAAGGCAGTTTGCAAAGATTACAGACAGATGTGATTGATCTCTATTATGCACACCGTATTGATCCGAATGTGCCGGTTGAAGAAACGGTAGGCGCTATGGCCGACCTGGTAAAAGAAGGAAAAGTTCGTTTTCTCGGTTTGTCTGAAGCTTCGCCCAATTCTATACGCCGCGCAAATGCGGAGCATCCCATCAGCGCATTGCAAAGTGAATATTCTATTCTGACAAGAGAGGTAGAAGACGAGATTATCCCGCTTTGTAAAGAACTGGGTATTTCTTTTGTGCCGTTTAGTCCCTTATCACGAGGATTAATTACTAACACCGTTGACCTTAGTAAACTGGGCGAAAAAGATTTCAGAAATAAACTCCCCCGCTACCAGGGGCAGCATGCAGAAAATAACCGGAACCTGTCTGCGGGTTTTGCCGAAATTGCTGCAGCAAAAAAATGTAGTCCTGCACAACTGGCATTGGCGTGGGTGCTGGCGCAGGGAGAAAATATTATTCCCATACCGGGAACCAAACAAAGAAAATATCTAATAGAAAATGCGGGAGCGGTGGATATTGATTTGAACGCCGCGGATTTTGCGCAGATTGAAAAGCTGATAAAAAAATATCCGGATGTGGGAGATAGGTATAATGAAACCTTTCAGCAGTTTGTAGATAAGTAATAAGGATCTTCCTGCGCGCTTTATTGTTCTCTTCGTCACTTGCGTTCTCATTGTTTATGCATCAGCCGTAACGCAAAGATTAATGGATGGCAAGGGAGAAATTTGTTAGGTGCCGAATATGCTTTATTTTAAGCCTTTATTTTAATATACGTACTATTCAATTACTTAAAACTCTCTTATGCGCCGGCTAATTTTACTTTGTGTATGCTTCTTTGTTTTCTCCGCTCCTTTTTTTGTTTTGGCCCAATCGTCTGCCAAAAGAAAATTAAAACCCGCAGATGTATACAGGCTGCAAACCCTTGGCGACCCGCAGGTGGCGCCGGATGGTAACTGGATAGCGTATACGGTATCCTCTATCGATTCATCATTAAACAAACGCAATACTGATATATGGATGATCAGTTGGGATGGCAAACAATCTGTTCAGTTAACCAGTAGTGCTGATGCAGAAACGCAACCCAGGTGGAGTCCCGATGGAAAATATTTATCCTTTGTTTCGTCACGTCAGGGGGCAACAAATAGTCAGATCTGGTTAATGAACCGTTTAGGTGGAGAGGGCAAACAGCTCACCTCCTTAAAAGCAGATTTGATGGATTATTCCTGGAGCCCCGATGGAAAGAAAATCCTGCTCACAATAAAAACACCACTGGATACCGCTAAGCCCAAAACGCCCAAGCCCCTTGTCATTAACCGCTACCGGTTTAAAAGAGATGTGGAAGGATATATTACACAACGTCAACCGGTACATTTATTTTTATTGGATGTTGATTCCAAAAAAATAGATACCCTTACCACAGGCGAGTATGATGAAGCCGGTGCAGCGTTTAGTCCTGATGGAAAACAGATTGCGTTTGTAAGCAACCATACAGAAGAGCCCGATAGAAATATTAACTCAGATATTTTTGTGATGGATGCGCAACCAAAAGCAATTCCTAAAAAACTAACGAATTGGAAAGGTGCGGATAACAGTCCTGTATGGAGTCCGGATGGTACAATGCTGGCCTATTTAAGCACTGCTTCCGAAACCTATACGGCTTATGAAGAGTCGTATTTAACCTTACTCGATGTTGCGGGAGGGGGCGAACCAAAATTATTATCAAAGAGTTTAGACAGGCCTGTAAGTAATATCAAGTTCTCTAAAGACGGAACTAATATAGCTGTTTTGGTATCAGACGATAGAGAAAGATATCTTGCGCAATTCAATACAAAATCGGGCGCCCTTACAAAAATTGCCGGAGGCAAACGAAGCTTTAATGCACTGCAACCCCAGTTTGCCAACAATTGGATAGTAATGATGAGCGAGCCTCAATTACCCGGTGAATTATTCGCGGTAGAAAACGGCAATACAAGAAGGCTAACCAAACACCAGGATGATTTTCTTGCCCCTTTGGAACTGGCTACCACAGAAGGGTTTACCTCCAAGGCCAAAGACGGAAATATTGTTTCCAGTGTTTTATTGAGGCCGGCTAATCTTTTACCCACGCAAAAGTTACCAACCATCTTTTATATTCATGGTGGGCCAACAGCGCAGGATGAATATGGGTTTGATCTAACGCGTCAAATGCTTGCAGCTGCGGGTTATGCCGTTGTGGGTGTAAACTATCGTGGAAGCAGCGGACGTGGTTGGGAATATTCTAAAACCATTAGTGCCGATTGGGGCAACAAAGAAGTAAAAGATATAACCAGCGCCGTAGATTATGTGATTGAAAAAGGAATTGCTGACCCGGACAAGCTGGGCATTTGCGGATGGAGTTATGGTGGTATTATGACAGATTATATGATTGCTTCCGATACAAGGTTTAAAGCAGCATCCAGCGGAGCAGGCGTGGCCATGGTATCTTCTTTGTATGGCGTGGACCAATACATTATGCAGTATGATAACGAACTGGGGGCGCCTTGGAAAAATATTGATAAATACCTGTCTATGTCTTATCCCTTTTTAAAAGCAGATAAAATAAAAACGCCTACCCAGTTTATGGTGGGTGAAAATGATTTTAATGTTCCGTCTCCGGGAAGCGAGCAGATGTACCAGGCACTCAGATCATTGGGAATACCAACAGAATTAATTATTTATCCCGGACAGTTCCATGGTATTACTGTTCCGAGTTATGTAAAAGATCGGTTTGAAAGATATATTAATTGGTTTGATAAATATTTAAAATAGTACAGTAATAAACACGTGTCATTGCGAGGAGGAACGACGAAGCAATCTGTGGATGATCGTTTGAAGATCTGAACGAAGAAGAGTAGATCCGGAATTAGTTTTTGTTGCGCAGCCAGTACAGTCCAGAGATCGCTTCGTTCCTCGCGATGACGCTTACGTTGCTTCATTTAAGTATTGAAGGTTAAAAAATTCAATCCATCAAAAAAAAAAATGAACAGAAGACGCTTCCTGAAAAACAGCTCCCTCGCAGGCATTACCTTAACAGGTTTGGGTATGGCTTCCTGTAACACACCCGTACAAACAGTTCCTGCCAAAAATGTGGTAGCAGGTTCCGATAGTTTTGAACTGAATGAGAGCAGCATTGATCAGTTACAGAAAAAAATGCAGGATGGTTCGTATACTTCCCGTTCCATTACAGAAATGTATTTGAAACGAATTGAAGCGATTGATCAGAAAGGTCCGGCTTTACACGCGGTAATAGAAATCAATCCCGATGCATTGAAGATAGCAGAGAGCATGGATGCAGAAAGAAAAGCAGGAAAAATCCGCGGCCCTTTACATGGCATACCGGTATTGATCAAAGACAATATTAATACAGCCGACCAGATGATGACAACCGCCGGCTCTCTGGCATTACAGGGAAACAAAGCCAAAGCGGATGCTTTTATTGTAAAACAATTGCGCGAGGCAGGGGCGGTAATATTGGGTAAGACTAATTTAAGTGAGTGGGCCAATTTCCGTTCCACCAGATCAAGTAGCGGATGGAGCAGCCGGGGTAAACAAACCAGGAACCCTTATATTCTGGATAGATCACCCTCGGGATCCAGTTCGGGATCGGGATCGGCAGTGGCTGCCAATCTTTGTGCGGTTGCTATAGGAACCGAAACAGATGGTTCGGTAGTGGCGCCGGCTTCTTTCTGCGGTATTGTAGGTATTAAACCTACGGTAGGTTTGCTGAGCCGTAGTGGCATCATTCCTATTTCCAAAACACAGGATACAGCAGGGCCAATGGCCAGAACGGTAAAAGATGCGGCCATTTTATTGGGAGCGCTTACCGGTGTAGACAGTGCTGATGCAGTAACCATGGAAAGTAAAGGAAAAGCAGAGAAAGACTATACAAAGTTTCTTGATACCAATGCCCTGAAGGGTAAACGCATAGGGATTGAAAAATCTTTTCTAAAAGGGAAACACGAATTAGTGGTGGCTTTATACCAACAGGCAATTGATCAATTAAAAAAGCAAGGCGCTACGATTGTGGAAATTGAACTCCTCAAACAAACCGCACCGCTGGGTAATGCTGAGTTTACCATTTTACAATATGAGTTTAAAGATGGATTGAATACCTACCTGGCAGGAGAGAACGCTTCTGTAAAAACACTGGCAGATGTGATTGCCTTTAATAAACGAGAAGAAGCGAAAGCCATGCCTTTCTTTAAACAGGAAACACTGGAAAGCAGCCAGGCCAAAGGAGATCTTACCAGTAAAGAATATACCGATGCCTTAGCAAAAACACTGAGCAGCAGAAAGATGATTGACAGCCTTCTGCAACAAAATACATTAGACGCCATTGTTGGAACCAGTTACGGCCCCGCTACTACCATTGATCTTGTAAATGGTGATGCAGATCCGGGATTTTATTTTTGTCCGCCGGCAGCTATGGCCGGTTATCCGCATATCACGGTTCCGATGGGAGCGGTTAATGGATTGCCGGTAGGGCTTTCTTTTATAGCCGGTGCTTACCAGGAGGCAAAAATTATTTCATTGGCGCATGCATATGAACAGGCAACACATATGCGTAAGGCGCCGGCGTTTCTGCCTTCGTTATCATTAATGGAGGAGCAAACTAAATCCATTACAAAGGAGGGGCTGTAGCACTAATTGATTTATTATGGGGCAAATAGGTTGCAACAGGTGTTGCATATCTCGATCCGATAAATCGCGAAACCTACGGACTATGAAATTGTAAACTTTGAAAGATGCAGATTGCATGCATCTATACAGACACCGTTTTTTATGCAATAAGGTAGCAAATACAAAAATCTTCCATGTGCTTTGATCTGTTAATTTCGCAGTATGGAACACACACATACGCATGACCACCATCACGGGCATCACCATGAAATTACCAATGTTAATACTGCTTTTATTATAGGTATTTTATTGAACATGGCTTTTGTGATTACGGAGCTGATCATCGGTTTTTCTTCTTCTTCCCTCGCATTAATTTCTGATGCCGGACATAATGCCACTGACGTTTTTAGCCTGCTGCTTTCCCTGTTTGCCTTTAAAATGATGAAAGTAAAAGCTTCGGAAAATTATACGTATGGGTATAAAAAACTAAGCATTCTTACTTCGCTCCTGAATGCCATTTTACTCATTATTACAACCGGTATTATTTTTTATGAAGGAATCCGTCGAATTAATGCCCCCGTGGAAGTACAGGGAAAAATTATTTCCCTTGTGGCAATTATTGGTGTGGCCATAAATGCCATATCTGCATGGCTGTTTTTTAAGGATAGGGATAAGGATATTAATATCAAGGGCGCCTATTTACATTTGCTTAGCGACGCACTGGTGGCTTTTGGTGTGGTGGTGGCTGGCGCCGTTATTTATTTTACCCATTGGTTCTGGCTGGATACTGCTATCAGTTTCGTGATCGGCATTATAATTTTAGTAGCCACCTGGCGATTACTCAATGATAGTATCAGGCTGGCGCTGGACGGGATACCCAGAGGAATTGATCTGGCTAAAGTAAAACAAACGATTCTCGATTGCAAAGTAGTAACCGGCGTTCATCATATCCATATCTGGCCTATTAGCAGCAATGAAAATGCAATGACGGCACATATCCTCATAAACCCTTTGGATATTGGCGAGTTTGAAAAAATTAAACAAACAGTAAAACACCAGCTGGCACATATTAATATTCACCACGTAACACTGGAGGTTGAATTGCAGGATTCTATTACTAACTGTTCTACTAGTAACTAATCCTAAAAAATTTAAAAGGGCAATTAATTGTTAAACCATAGATGGTATCTCCCGGTGAGAAGAACGGTATCAGCTTGTGACCGTTCTATCCTGTCTATCGCAGTCAGGCTGTCTTCCCTCTTATTGGTTTCAATTAATCTGATCACAAATAGAGGCTACTTTGTCGGCGGCTTACTGTAATCTTTTACACTTTTATTTTCAAGGAGCTTATCTAAAGCTGCCAGTTGTTTTTTAAGATCGTTTGATAATTCCTGATAAACTTTATAAGACGCATCTGTGGGTTTTGATTCGCCTGTTTCAACACTTCGTCCCAACGCAGCCAACCTGTTATTTAGTTTAATCGGAAAATTTAATGGGTCCTGTGAACTTTGATTTTTTACCTGGTAAAGATTTTCTTCTATAGCGATTAACTGGTCGAGGGTATTTTTGTTTTGTTCGGATACTCCGGCCTTTGCCATATTTTCTTTTGTATCCCGTATTCTTATTACGGCTTCATTTGCTTTACTTGTTTGATCGCGTATGAGCATAGATAATTTGAATTTTTCCTGTATGTCGGCAAGTGTTACACCTTTTATTCGCGGGTCTAATTTAATTTCAAGAGTCTGTGTAAAGATTTTTCCTGCATTCAGTAATTTAACCTGGTACATGCCGGGAGGAGCCAATGGGCCACGCGTAGTACTGGCACCCCATAAAATCATTCCTTTAAAAGAAGTGGCAGCAGGATATCTCAGATCCCATTCAAACTTGTTCAGCCCCGATTTGATGGTAGGTAGTGGTAATTTTCTATCATCTTCATCATCTGCAGTAGCGTCTGTTTTCATGCCGGGCCTCTCGCCGGAAAAGCTTTGTATAAGCTTTCCCTCTGAATTTAAAATTTCTACAGTTACAGCAGTAGTGTCTGTTAGGTAATATTGAAAAACTGCATTTTGAACATTTCTTACTGCGTAATAAGGTTTGAATAAACGAGTGGCTTTATTGGCAAGCTCCGTTCCGTATTCTCTGATGGGAGAAATATCATCCAGCACATAGATAGATCGGCCATGTGTGCCAATAACAATATCTTTTTCTGTTACGGCTATATCTGCCACCTGCACATCAGGTAAATTTAATTGCAGTGGTTGCCATTTATCGCCATCATTGAAAGAAACCCATACGCCATGTTCCGTACCTGCATACAGTAAACCTTTTCGCGTGATGTCTTCTCTTACACAATGAACATAATCATCTGCACGAATACCATTGATGATTTTTTTCCAGTGTTTACCAAAATCTTCTGTCTTCCAGAGATAAGGTGTACGATCATCCATTTGATATCTCTTTGCAGCAACATACGCTGTTCCGGCGTTATACCTTGATGCTTCAATGATGCTTACCCTTGTATTTTTTGGCATATCCGGCGGGGTGATGTTTTCCCAGGACTTTCCATGGTTTCGCGTAATGTGTATTAATCCATCATCTGAACCTGCCCAGATGGTATTTACATCCTGGTAAGAAGGTGCCAAAGCAAAAACAGTTGCATAAATTTCGGGGCCATTCATATCACGCGTAATTACACCACCACTAATACCCAGGGTGGAAGAATCGGCATAGGTTAAATCAGGACTTATTTTTTCCCAGGTCTGGCCCTCATTGGTTGTTACCCAAACATGCTGTGAGCAGGCGTATAATCTTTTTGGATCAACTGGTGAGAATACAATGGGAAATGTCCACTGCCATCTTTCGGGCAGCACTTTCGCTTCTTCGCCTGAAAAAAATCTTGGGTAAATCTGTACATCACGCGATTGACCGGTTGCTCTATTGATGCGGGTTAATAAAGCACCCTGGCTTCCTGCATAAAAAATATCCGGATTTTTTGGGTCCTGTGCAATAGCTCCGCTTTCTCCTCCTCCTACGGCATACGCATACCCTATACCGGGTTTAATAGAATTGGCTCGGGCGGTCATGTGGTTCCAGCCTTCGCTCGGTACAGTAATGGTGCTGTTATCCTGCTGCGCGCCTGCAACCTGGTAAGGAAAATCATTAGTGGTAGTAATATGATAAAGCTGTGCGGTGGGAAAGTCTTCGTCGGTCCAGGATAGTCCTCCATTTACAGAAATAGTACCACCTCCATCATTCGCTTGCGCCAAACGCATGGAATCCGTGGGATCGATCCACAAATCATGGTTATCTCCGTGCGGAACTTTAATAGATTTAGGAAAACTAATTCCTCCATCTGTTGATTTATAAAAATTTACATTCAGTCCGTAAATGCCATCTTTGTTTTTTGGGTCAGCCACAATTCGGGAATAATAGAAAGCACGCTGACGGAGCTTTCGTTCATTATTTACCATTTTCCAATGATCGCCACCATCATCTGAACGATAAAGTCCGCCCTCATTCGCCTCAATAATTGCCCAAACACGCGTTGCATCCACTGGTGATACAGTTACGCCAATTTTACCAACCGGACCTTTGGGCATTCCTGGGTTTTTAGTGAGCTCTGTCCAGCTTTCTCCACCATTCGTAGATTTATACAAACCGGATATGCCACTATCTGCCCACATTTTATAAGGTGTTCTGTACACCTGCCAAATAGAAGTATATAAGGTCTCGGGATTTTGCGGATCGATAACCAGGTCTTCGGCTCCGGCTTTATCTCCTTTGTACAATATTTTCTTCCAGGTAATGCCACCATCTATTGTTTTAAAAACACCACGCTCTTCATTGGCCCCGAAAGCATGACCTAATGCTGATACATACACAATGTCTGGGTTGGTTGGATGAATGCGTACCCTGGAAATAGATTGTGTATTTTTTAATCCCATATTCTTCCAGGTTTTGCCGCCATCTACAGATTTATATACGCCATCACCCTGCATAATATTACCGCGAAACTCAGTTTCTCCTGTACCGATAAAAACAATATCAGGATTAGATTCCGAAACAGCTACAGCCCCAACGGAAGAACTGGTAAGCTGGCCATCGGTAACGGGCTTCCAGCTGATTCCACCATCGGTAGTTTTCCATAATCCACCTCCTACTGCTCCAAAATAATATTCCAGTTTTCGTTTTGCACTACCGGCAATACCTAAGGATCGTCCACCCCGGTTGGGCCCGATATTGCGCCAGGTCATTCCTTTCAGTAGCGTAATGGAATCAGAAGAAGAAGACTGTGCATGGTTTTGGGTGTAGCAGAAAAAAAATACCAAAGCAAGTAAGCCTGAGGTAAAGCGGAAATCGAAATTCATAATAGCGGATTGGTTACAGTAAATAAACGATTAAGATAATAAACAATGTGAGAACCCCGATAATTTTAATAGGCGGTAAATATTTTTATGAATACTAAATTCTTTTTATGCGGCAGGGTGTTAATGTAAATGATTGGTATAAGTATTTCGGCTGTATCACTATACCTTACCTTTACATTCAAGCGGCTTTTTTATGCGGGGATGTTTTGGTGCTCTCAGCGCAAAATCCCATTGTGGAGGATTTAGCCAAGCATGCTGCAGCGTATCGTTTTCTTATTTTGTTTAGTCTGTAATAAATCCATATTTCCTGTAAATATTTTTCGCTGTTACGCTAACCAGGAAAGCCATAAAATCTTTCGCGGCCTGCAGGTGCGGTGCATTTTTCATTTGTCCTGCTATATATGTGGCTTTAATGTTTTCGGTTTCGGGAATGGTAACCATAGTAACCGGATGGCCAATCATTTGCTGATAAAAAACTTCTGTATACCAAACAGGTGCAGCATCACTTTGGTTATATAAAATTCGCATGGGTGATTGGCGATGGTGTATTTGGGTTAGGTAAGTGGTACTGTCTTTCACTTTTGTATCCATAATTGTTTTTCTCAACAATTCGCCCCCGGCTTTTACATACGCTTCTTCTATCCGTTTTCCAATACCTTCCCACTCAGGATTGGGCATGCTTACACGAAGATTATTCATGGCCAAATCTTTTAGTCCCCTTACTCCTTTTGGGTTTCCTTTTTGTACCATAATAGCCAAACGGTTATAGGCATATGCAACTGTTTTGCTAAATAATGGCAACATCTGGTCGGTACGGTTTTTACCTGCCGTATATACATCGGGTTGTAAAGTGATTCGCATATTGCCAATGGTGATGGAGCCACCATCAATTTGTTTCGCTAATATTCCCGGAGGCAGTGTTTCGGCAAATATGCGTTGGTATTTGGGATAGAGTTTTTTAAACGCGGCAAGCAGGTCATCAATGCACATAAACTGGTTGCCGGCAAAGAAGACTACGAGTTGGGGATCATTAATGTCACCAAATAAATCGGGTACATTTTCTACGCCCGGTATCGTAAATATCACTTTGCTTTGCGGAGGCGTGTTCCAGGGAGGATCGTAACGATGGTCCTGAGCAGTTGCGTTGATAATAAAACTGAAAAGAAATAGTATAGCAATTATTATTTTTTTCATTTTCTTTCAAAGCTACAGAAAAGAAAATTTTGCCTGGTATTAAATGGTGTTATATGGTCTTCTTGTATGCATTTAATCCGGTTAAAAGCTGTTTCAAATCTTTTCGACATGGATGCTTCTGAGTATTGTTGTATATCCAACCCACTGCATTTAGCCGGACCGTTTTCTGAAAAAGTTCCCAGGATAAGGTACCCATCTTTTTTTATAGCGCCTTCTGCAATACTTACATATTTATTAATTTTTTCCTCCGTAGTAAGAAAATGAAAGGCTGCCCTGTCGTGCCAGAAATCAAAAGATACGGTTGGTTCAAAGGCGGTAATATCGGATACAATCCAATTCACATTGGCTGCTTTTTCACCTAACCTTTTTTTGGCTCTTTCAATGGCATTAGCAGAAATGTCCAGTACCCAAATGTTTTGATATCCTTTATCAAGCAACGCATCTACAAAATAGCTATCTCCCCCGCCAATATCTATGATATTTGCCGTAAAGGGTAAGGCAAACAAGGATAAAAATTCCATAGATGTTGTGGGGTAAGCCTGAAACCAGCTTACTTCTTCTGCTGTTTTGGTTTGATAAATAGTATCCCAATGCGCTTTTTCCGGAATCTGCATAAATATGTTTTTTGAAATAAAAAGGGGTATTAAATATTATTGACGGCTTCTCCCAAGTCAAACACAGTTACTTTTCCCTTTAAAGCAGATTGAATAAG
>JBBRHM010000088.1:0-15150 GCA_038222655.1 Chitinophagales bacterium
TACCGTAAAGAAAATATCACGTATCTGTTATACCTGGCCCGAATTTATAAAAACCTGAACAATGCCTGCCTGCGGGTTTGTAAAAAGAAATTCAAAGATGTACTGTCAGATTTTATGCAGTATGAGCAGGATGTATATTCAAAAGATATCCGCCAGCGGCGTAATCAGCCAAAGGGTCAATTAACTGTTTCGGAAGATGTATCTAAGAATGACTATTTCCGTTTTCAGGCAAATCCAAATTTGAAAAGTAATACCTATGCGGTAGTTCAATTTAAGAAAGGATTATACAGTGTACAACTAAATGAAAATTTTTATAACACAAAGACTTTGCTAAAGATCGGCGTGCGCACCAACCAGGGCGATATCAATCCCAATTACCCCATTCTCGCATGGGACGGAAAAGGAACACGGTTACTGGTTATTTATTGGGAAGGTGGAAAAATCAAAATGTTTGTATACGATGTACTTGCAAAATATAAAAGATACAAACAGGAAATAACTGGTTTCGATCAGATACTGGATGCTTCTTTTATGCTGGATGCAAACTCGCTTGTTTTTAGTGCAGTTAAAAACGGGCACTCAGATATTTATACGTATAAAATTGATCAGGACAAATCCGTACAGATCACCAACGATATTTATGATGACCTTGATCCAACCTTTGTGGCTTTTCCTAACAGGGTAGGTATTCTCTTTGCTTCCAATCGTCCAAGTCCGGATGCGCCCAACCAGGATACCGTGTTGCCAGGTAAATTCCCTTTTAATATTTATATGGTTGATATACTTAACGACAGTAAACAAAAACAGCTGGCGCAGTTAACCAATATAAAAATTGGTAATGCACGTTACCCCATGCAGTATAATACCAATCACTTTACCTATGTATCTGATGCTACGGGTATTGGTAACCGTTGGGCAGGATTTTTTTCTACTCAACGTAATGGATTGGATACCTTGTATTATATAGGTGATGAGTTATTACATAATCCTTCTCCCAAAGAATTTGATTCTACTTTACGTGCCTGGCAGAAACAGGAACCGGACAGTGTTAGTTATTTTCAGGTATACAAAGATTCCACGTATACGTTCCCAATTACCAATTATCAGAGTTCATTACTTGAAACACGTATTGCCGGTAACAACGGACAGGTAAGTGAAGTGAGAAAAGAAGGTGATTATAAATTTCTGTATAAATTAAAAGTGGATGAAGTGGCGTTGAACAAACGCAATGTGAGCGCCAGACCCACCGAGTATGTGCGCAAACTTACAGCAGAGAAAAAAGCATCCGATGGTAAGGCCATTATCTACAATAAAAAAGCAGCATCCGATACAGCCAGAAAAGGACGCGACTTTTTCCAGAATGAATTTGCGGATGAAAAACCCGATAGCAGTGCCATGGCCCTGAAAAATAAGGTTGAAAATTCTCCTGGAAATATCCCGATTCTTTCAAAGTCAAAACTGTTTGACTACCGGCTGAAGTTTAGTTCTGATTATGTATTGAGTGGCTTCACTAATAATATTCTTGTAAACCGTTACCAGCCCTATGCAGGAGGTTCTGGTCCCATTCAGCTGAATAATGGTAATGATTTTAATTTCACTTTTCGTGTAGGTGTGAGTGATCTGTTTGAAGATGTAAAATTTGTGGGGGGTGTACGTTTCGGTACCGACCTGAGTGATAAAGATGTATTCTTTAGTTACCAGAATTTGCGCAAACGCTTAGACTGGGGCGTAACGTATTACAGGAGTAATGTGACTAACTTCTTTAATACCAGTTTCAATAATGTATTGTATACAAATCTTTACCAGGCTAATTTGAGTTATCCGCTGAATGAAGTGAAGAGCCTGAGGGCAACAATTGGCCTGCGTACTGATAGAGGTGTACTTCGATCATATGATAACAATTCCGGCTTGCCCGATGCGAATGCGTTGAAATACGCAGATACTATTACCAAGTATATTGTTTCGAGGTTTGAATATGTACACGATAATACCATTAACCCTACACAGAATATATGGGTGGGCCTGCGTTACAAAGTTTACCTGGATGTAAACATGCCAACCTTCAAAACACAAACTAATAACAACGGTCAGTCAACTTTTAATCTGGGTTTTGATGGCAGGTATTATCATAAAATCTACCGCAACTTTATTTGGGCAGGGCGCGCCGCGGGTGATTTTTCGTGGGGTGGACAAAAGCTAATTTATTACCTCGGTGGTGTGGATGGATGGATCAGTCCTAAATTCAATAACAATCCACCGGCACCTGATCAGAGTTATGCATTCCAGTCGCTTGCCTTAAATATGCGTGGATACAACCAGAATATTGCCAATGGTAATAATGCGGTTGTGATTAATAGTGAATTCCGTTTTCCTTTGTTCTCAACCTTAATTAATCGGCCCATCAATAATGCCTTCCTCCGCAATTTCCAATTAGTACAGTTCATTGATCTGGGAACCGCATGGAATGGCAGGTACAATGGTATTACCCGTCCGGGTGAAGTGATCAGGGCTCCCAATACACCAGTGGTTGTAAGGATTGATGCAGGAGGCCTCGGACCTTTTGCAGGTGGCTATGGTTTTGGTATGCGTAGTACCTTACTCGGATATTTTATGAAACTGGATGCTGGCTGGCCAATGAAAGGTGTATTTAAAGGAAAACCCGTTTGGTATTTTGCACTTGGATTTGATTTCTAAAAAAGAGAAATCGCATGTATACTCATAACGCGCCTTTTGATCTTTGTGTATCACAAGGTGCGCAATGCAAATCCAACGGTGGCAAAAGCCTGTATGAAACATGTGACCTTCCACAAAAATCAGGATTCATTTGCCCGATTTAATACCTGTGGCAGTTTCTTTAATGTAAAATAAATTACCGATAACAATACGGCAAAAAGAATAGTGAACACCCACAACTTGGGATAACGTTGCGGCAACAGCACATGGTGTGCTGATGAATAAACAAGTATCCTCGGATCAGTTAATATATCCCAGCTATTGAACCGCAAAAACCTGCCGATAAAAACCCCATAACCGCATAGAAGTAAACTGGCAAATACCGAAAGCTTTATCCATATAGGTTTCAGGTGCCGGGATAAGAAAATTTCTACATTCATTAAAGAAATCAAACCCAGTATCAGTCCGTTCCAGGCGGCGGAAATAACCAGCAGTATATCAAACCAGAAAGGCACCGGTAGTCTTTCTTCATAATGCAGCAGATCAGTAATCATGTAGGGTGCATTTGGAAAAAAAGCGAGCCACACAAGAAGCAGTATGACGGCAACAAGGTTTAGTTTTTTCATTTTTACCAGCTGCGCACTAACGGAATAGGGTATGGCTGCAAGAAAAGTGTTCCATCCATAAAAACTATAATCCAGAGTTTGTGAATACAGAAAACGAACCAGCAATAAACTCATGGTAAAGAGTATAGAGAGTATTAACATTCGGCTAATAGCTGATAATCGGAAACTCATATAAGCGCTGCTATTTTAGGAATAAAAATCAATAAACCGATAATGACACTGATAATAGCCGACCATAGCACCGCTGCAGCGGCAACATCTTTGGCTATTTTGATTAAAGGATGGTGTGCTTCATGTACTACATCGCATAAATTTTCTATAGCATGATTCATCATTTCCAGACTTATCACCAACCCGGTACATAAAAGAAGTATACACCATTCAGTGGCAGATAGTTTGAAAAAAAAGGCTGCCACGGCTACCAGTACAGCCAGCGCAAAATGTATCTTGCCATTGCGGTCGTGGCTTATAAAATAGCCCATGCCGTTGAAAGCATGTTCAAATGCTTTAGCGATAGGTTGTGATTTCATTTTTTTCTGTTGAAGTTTTTTCGGCTATCCATTTCCACGAGAATGCTGTGCACGTGGTATATACAAACATATGGTAGAGATCGTCAGAAACAGAATGGCCGTTTCTAACAATTGCCATACATACAGGCACAAGAAAAAGAATGGCTAATATAGTAATCATCAAACCTGCTGGCTGAATGGGTACATACAACCATCCATAACGTTTAAACCAATGCATGTTTTCATTTTTTAGTTTTGTAAAAAAGCGATTGTGGTATGCATTTAATTTGCCGAGTCGTCCTCAACATCTTCATTCCTCTTCAATAAAGGCTCGCGTAACTCTACCACCGTTCGTTTATATTTTTTACGGATCTGCATATTCAGTATTTCTACAATAAAAGAAAAAGCCATGGCAAAATAAACATAGTTCTTCAGTTGCAGGTCGTGCGACTTCTCGCTATCCCAACCCTCTACCAGCAATACGAAACCGATCATGACCAGGAAAGACAAAGCGAGCATTTTTAGTGTAGGATGTTTATGGATGAAAGAGGATATTTTAGGACTGAACAGGAACATCAGGATCATGGCAATAACTACGGCGCTGATCATCACTTCCAGCCGTTTGGCTGTGCCACCTGCTGTAATGATGCTGTCAAAACTGAACACCATATCGATAAGCATAATTTGAAGTATGGCATTACCAAAACCCAAAGGTTTGGATTGAATACCGGCTGCTGTATCTGCCTCGCCTTCCAGTTTCTCGTGAATTTCTTTTACCGTTTTATAGATCAGGAATAATCCCCCGGCTAACATCACAATACTTGCGAGGTCAAGATTATGTCCCCAGATACTTAACAGTGTTTTTCCTTTTTGCGTAAGTAACCAACTCAATCCGAATAAAAGTATGGAACGCGATATCATACCGGTGACCATCCAGGTAAATCTTCCTTTTGCCTGCAAAGGTTTGGGGAGGCGGTTTAAGATAATGCTTACGAATATTACGTTATCAATTCCCAATACGATTTCCAAAACCACCAATACAAAAAAGCTGATAAGGTTTTCAGAGGTAAAAAGTGATTCCATACAATACAATTAGGTGCAAAATAAACGGGTATATCTCAGGCTGAAAGATAACGACAAATATTTTTTACGATAGAAGGGCCCTCATATATAAAACCGGTCCACACTTGTACCAGCGAGGCGCCTGCATGCAGCTTATCTCTGGCATCTGCACCGGTAAAAACTCCCCCGCTGGCTATTATGGGAATGAGCCCATTTGTTTTTTGGGAAAAATATTCCACAACTTCTGTGGATCGGTTGGTGAGCGGTTTCCCACTCAGGCCCCCGGGACCAAAAGTTTGAAGTTTGGAGTTTGGAGTTTGGAGTTGTTGTCTGTTAATGGTTGTATTGGTGGCTACCAGCCCGCTTAATTGAACTTCCCGGGAAAGATCAATAATATCATCGAGCTGTTGCCAGGTTAGATCCGGAGCAATTTTTAAGAGCAGTGGTTTGGGTTGTTGATGCCCTTTATTGCTATGCTGCAATTCGGAAAGAATTTTGCGCAAGGAATCTTTCTCCTGAAGTTCTCTTAGCCCAGGCGTATTGGGTGAACTTACGTTAACAACAAAATAATCTACGCAGTCAAATAATGCATTAAAGCAGATAAGATAGTCTTTCCAGGCATCTTCATTGACTGTGAGCTTGTTCTTGCCAATATTTCCGCCAACGATCATTTTTGATTGTTGACTTTTGGTTTTTGTATTCCACTCCTCGAGTCTTTTTTTAATCACATCCACCCCATCATTATTAAATCCCATCCTGTTTATCAGCGCCTTATCTGCCGGCAGGCGAAATAACCTGGGCTTATCGTTACCGGCCTGGGCTTTGGGTGTAACCGTTCCAATCTCCACAAAACCAAACCCCAGCATATCCAGTTCATTAAGATAAAGTGCATTTTTATCAAAGCCCGCACCCAATCCTACAGGGTTACGGAAACTTAGTCCCCAAACATTTTTTTCAAGTTGGTTACTGTTGAATCTGAAATTATTTTCAATAACTGCCTTTGCCGGCGAAAAGCCACCGGCCATTTTGAGCAGGTCCATAGAAAAATAGTGAACATCCTCCGGCGGAAAACAAAATAGTAAATCGCGGATCAGGGGGTAGATCATGCTGCGAAGATAAGGAGAGGGGATCAGTGAATGGTGAGGGATGAGTAGTGAGTGGTCAGTGAACATTTATCTCTGCTCCTTCCTGTCCTACTCACCAAACCTTCTCCTCTTATTAGTTGCATAAACAACTTTTATTATTTTTTACTACATTTGGTAGGTAAAAATATTCATTATGCAGGAAGCATATATCGTAGCCGGATACCGAACCGCGGTGGCTAAAAGTAAAAGAGGTGGTTTTCGTTTTTTTCGTCCGGATGATCTGGCCGTTGAAGTGATTAAAGGTCTGATGGCATCTGTTCCGCAACTGGATGCAAAAAGAGTGGATGATGTAATTGTGGGTAATGCGGTCCCTGAAGCAGAGCAGGGACTGCAATTTGGAAGAATTATTGCTGCGCGTGCGCTGGGTATTGAAGCTGCAGGTATCACCATCAATCGTTATTGCGCAAGTGGGTTGGAAAGTATTGCGATGGCTACTGCCAAAATCAGAACGGGTATGGCAGATTGTATTATTGCCGGCGGAACAGAAAGTATGAGTCTGGTACCTACTGCGGGTTGGAAAACCGTACCTGCCTATTCTATCACAAAGGATGAACCGGATTTTTACCTGAGCATGGGATTGACGGCTGAAGCAGTGGCCAAAGAATTTACTGTTAGCCGTGAAGACCAGGATGCATTTGCTTATCACTCTCACCAGAAAGCCATGAAAGCCATACAGAATGGTTATTTCAAAAGCGGCATATTACCTATTACTGTAGAAGAAGTTTACCTAAACGAAAAAGGAAAGAAAGCAACACGCTCTTATGTTGTGGATACGGACGAAGGCGTTCGTGCCGATACAAGTGTTGAAGTACTTGGCAAATTAAAACCAGCTTTTGCTATAGGTGGCAGTGTAACCGCCGGTAATTCTTCCCAAACCAGTGATGGTGCTGCATTTGCACTGGTTATGAGTGAAAGGATGATTAATGAATTGGGATTAAAACCTATAGGCCGTTTGGTAAACTGTGCATCAGCGGGTGTGCATCCGCGTATTATGGGTATTGGTCCTGTGGCAGCTATTCCAAAAGTATTGAAGCAGGCAAACATGAGCCTGAGTGATATTGATCTGGTAGAATTAAATGAAGCGTTTGCTTCCCAATCCTTAGCAGTAATACGTGAACTGGGTTTGAACCCTGATATCGTTAATATTAATGGCGGCGCTATTGCACTGGGGCATCCCTTAGGTTGTACCGGTTGCAAACTTACCGTTCAATTGCTGAATGATATGAAACGCCTGAATAAAAAATACGGAATGGTTTCAGCCTGTGTAGGCGGCGGACAGGGCATTGCCGGTATTATTGAAAACATACAGTAAGACTAAGTCTGTAAGTAATGCATAAAGTCCGCTCTTGCAGCGGATTTTATTTGTATATCCCAGTCAGGGTATGTTTTTTGCAGCAGTATAAATATATATTCCCCTTATATTTTTTTATGGATACCATTTTAGTGCCCACCGATTTTTCAGCAACTGCGCAAAATGCTGCTTTGTATGCTTTACAACTTGCAGAACAGGTAGGCGTTAAAAAAATAGTCCTCTACCACTCGTATGAAATACCTGTTACCATTGATCCCATGGCACCAGGCATTCAGATGCTGGATATGGAATCATTAAAAGAAGATAGCGCAAAAGGGCTGGTAGTTTTTAAAGAGGGGTTACTGTCTTTTGCAAAAGACATGCTTATTGATACCATTAGTGAATACGGTGCCTTGTCGGAAGGATTGGATGAGGTTTGCACCAGAACACATGCAGGACTGGTGGTAATGGGTATTACCGGCGGTAATGCACTGGAAGAAAAACTGATTGGCAGTAATGCCGTATCGGTGGCAAAACATACAAAGATTCCTGTGATTATTGTACCTGCTAAAACAGGGTTTACACGGATAGAAGAAATTATGTTGACCAGTGATTTTGATAAAGCAGATACAACCATTCCCGTTGAACTTGTAAAAAATATTCTGGCTGAAACCAAAGCCAGATTATTTGTATTTAATATTGAAGAAGAGGTTGACGAATACGCAGTTGATTATCCATCTACGGTGGTGGGCGAAAGTTATGCGATCCATACTGTATTACAGGATCTGAATCCCGAATATCATTTTTCCAAAAACACGAATTATATAGAAGCTGTAAATGATTTTGCGCTGGAGTACAAGATTGATCTGATCATTTCCATTCCGAAAAAACATGGATTTTTTGAAAGGCTATTCTCTGCCAGTCATACAAAACAGCTTGCATTTCACAGCCATGTACCGGTGATGGTGATACATGGATAAAAAAACAGCTTCTTAGCTAAGGTATTTCCCTACAATCGGTACCCTTCTTCCCACTCCAAAAGCTTTGGGCGATACTCTTATAATGGGGCAAAACTGGTTGCGTTTGTATTCATTCGTATTCACCATTTTTAAGGTTCTGTCAACCAACGCGGCATCAAAACCCTGGGCCTTAATTTCCGCTGGTCCCATCCGTCTTTCAATATATTGATAAAGTATCTGGTCTAGTATTTCATAAACAGGTAGGCTATCGCTGTCTTTCTGATCAGGTCTTAACTCAGCACTTGGAGCTTTGCTGATAATAGAAACGGGTATGATCTCTTTATGGCGGTTGATAAATTTGGCCAAGGCATACACCTGCAGTTTATAACAATCACCCAATACGCCTAAGCCTCCTGCCATATCACCATACAGTGTTCCATAACCGGTGGCCAGTTCACTTTTGTTAGAGGTATTCAATAAAATATAACCGAACTTATTGGCAATGGCCATTAACAGGTTTCCGCGACTTCGGCTTTGTATGTTTTCCTCAGCCAGTGAAAAAGGAAGGTTATTAAAAACAGGTTTTAATGTTTCCAGAAATGCACCATACACGTCATTGATGCGAATAATATCGTACGGATTATTTACATTCTTACTTAGCTGTACTGCATCATCAACAGAATGACTACTGGAATAAGGAGAAGGCATAAGAATGGCTCTTACATTTTCTTTACCCAATGCTTCACAGGCAATAGCTAAGGTTACTGCCGAATCAATGCCACCCGATGAACCCAGAATGGCTTTGGTAAAACTCATCTTGCTAAAATAATCGCGGATGCCCAGCAGCAAAGCCTCATATACCTGTGCTATGTTCAGCTCAGGTTCGAGTGTTGCGGGATTAAGTTCTTTATCAGGCATGCGACTGGCAGGTTCGAGTATAGGGCCATCTATGGTTCCGTTATCTAATAATACCACACTGTCTATGTCTTCCTCAAACATGGGTAAGGCTTTATAGAGATTGGCATCTTTATCAAATACAAGAGAGGCACCATCAAATACTACCTCTGTCTGGCTGCCAACAGCGTTGCAGTAAAACATGGGTAATTTATATTTGAGGACATTGGCTTTAATCACCGATTTACGGTCTTCATCATGTGTATAATCAAAAGGCGAAGCGCTGATGTTAAGCATGATATCCGGTTGCTGCTCCATCAGTTTATCCATCGGGCAGATCCTGTAAAGCGGGTTATCACCAAGGTTCCAGATATCTTCACAAATAGTGATAGCGAGTTTTTTTCCTTTGAAGGGCACAACCTTCCAGTCGAATGCCGGTTCAAAATAGCGGTACTCGTCAAACACATCGTAGGTGGGTAATAAAGTTTTATGTATTTCGGCCTTTACTTGTTTTTCATGCAGGAAGAAAGCGGCATTGAACAGGCTCTTGCCACGTTGCTGTGTATTTCTTGCCGGCCCGCCAATCAATACGCCGATCGTGTCTGCGTGTTCCTTTATTTTATAAACGGCTTCATAGCATTTATCAATAAAATCAGTAAACTCAACAAAATCCCTGGCGGGATAGCCGCAAACACTCATCTCACTGAACAGTATCAGGTCGCCACCCTGTCCTTTGGCTTCTTCAATTGCCTGGATGATTTTGTTTGTATTGCTTTCGAAATTTCCAACATGATAATTCTGTTGCGCTAAAAATATCTTCATTCCGCAAAGTTCCGTAACTTTTGGATAGTTTTTATTTTTTCAGTTGTACAAATTCCCCGGCTTGTTTCTAACCCCAGGCATTGCTTTAACACACTATTAGTAAAACAAAAAGGGTAGTTGGTTAGCAGGGTTTACTTTTGCACAGAGCTTACGCAATTATATGAAGCAAATCCTTTTATTTTCCTGTACTGTATTACTGCTATACGCCTGTAAAAGTAAAAAGGATATACCCGATGTATCCTCCATTAAAATATCTCTCCAAACGGAAAGATTTGAGAAAGATTTTTTTGCGCTCGACACGCTTCATATAGAGGCATCTCTGCAGGCATTGAATACTGCCCATCCCGGTTTTACAAAAGATTTTCTGTTTAATATACTGGGTACTTCTCCCGACAGTGCGGTGAAAGATGTGCCTGCGTTTATCCATAGTTATAAAGCTATGGCCGCACAGGCTGACCGGCAATTTAAGGATCTGCACAAAACAGAAGCAGAGATCAAACAGGGGCTGCAGTTTGTGCATTATTATTTTCCTGCGTATACGCTGCCGTTGAAACTGGTTACGTTTATTGGTCCGGTAAACAGTTATGGAAATATTATTACTGCTAATGCACTGGCGGTAGGTCTACAATTATATATGGGCAGGGATTACCCCATGTACCTGAGTGAAACAGGGCAGGAAATGTATCCCCTGTTTATGTCGAGAAAATTTGAGGCGGCCTATATTCCTGTTAATTGTATGAAGACGATTATTGACGATATGTACCCGAATAATAGTATGGGTAAGCCCCTGGTAGAGCAGATGGTTGAATCGGGTAAGCGATTGTATTTGCTGGATCATTTGCTACCGGAAGCGCCTGATAGTATTAAAACCGGTTACACACAGCAGCAGCTAGATGGCTGTTATGCCAGTGAAAAAAATATCTGGATTTTTTTTGTACAGAACGACCTTCTCTATAGCACAGACCCGAATATGACAAGGGATTATATGAATGATGGTCCTAATACACAAGCATTGGGCAAAGAGTCTCCGGGTAATATCGGGCAGTTTATCGGTAGGCAGATTGTGAACCGATGGATGGAAAAAAACAGGGATGTATCACCCAAAGCGTTAATGGACATTCCGGCAAAAAAGATTTTTGATGAGGCGAAATATAAACCCAAATAAAAGAGTGGCTAAGTATTTATCAAAACTCTGTAAGATCAGTTCATTTTGGAAGGAACGATCATTTCAAAAGAAGGAATATTAACAGAGAAAAGTTGTTTGCTGTTTTCATTCTCCATCTGGTAGGTACCATGCATCTTTCCCATTTCGGTGCGCAGGTTGCAACCGCTTACATACTGGTAATTTTCTCCCGGTTTCAATACCGGCTGTACGCCAACCACCCCTTCTCCCTCCACTTCACGGTGCTCACCATTACTGTCAAAAATATACCATTGACGGCGGAGAAGTTTTACGGTAAAATTATTATGGTTCTCAATGGTTATGCGGTAAGCAAACATATACTCACTGTTCAGCGGGTTGCTATAGTCGGCCTGGTAAAAGGTCTCTATGCTAATTTCAACACCTTCTGAAATTTTAGATATCATGTGAATCAGATTGCTTTTAGTAAAAATAAGGAATTGCTGCATAGAATATATGAAAATTGTGCCAGTGGTATCACTAATGGTCCATGGTCTATCGTTCATTATCCAGGAACAGAATTCTTCCTCTTCATATCCGCTGCATAGCGTAATTTGCAGCATTGAAAAAAACCGGAATATGACAAAAATTGCTGTTGCAAAAGGAGATGGAATAGGACCTGAAATTATGGCTGCCGTACTATCTGTTTTTGATGCCGCCAAAGTACCCATGGAATACGAGTTTGTAGACATGGGCAAATGGGTATTTGACAAGGGATATAGCAATGGTATGACGCCTGAGGCCCAGCAAACTATCGAATCTCTCGGCATACTCTTTAAAGGGCCAATGGAAACACCCAAGGGTAAAGGCGTGAAAAGTGTAAACGTAACTGCAAGAAAAACATGGAACACCTATGCCAATAAAAGAACTTTTCAAACCCTTCATGGGGTAGATACCGTTTTTAGTAAAGCCGGTATTCCTATTGATATCACCATAGTTCGTGAAAATATTGAAGATACTTATGGAGGTATTGAACATATGCTTACACACGACGTGGCCCTGAGCCGTCGTTTTATTACCCGGCCGGGTAGTATGCAGCTAATCAAATACGCTTTTGAAATGGCCAAAAAGAAAGGTGCCAGAAGAATTACCTGCGGACACAAAGCCAATATTATGAAACTCACGGATGGCCTCTTCCTTGAGGTATTTAATGAGGTAGCGAAAGAATATCCTCAGTTAAAGGCTGATGATGTAATTGTAGATGATCTTTGTATGAAACTCGTTAGCCGCCCCGATCTTTTTGATGTGGTAGTGCTAACCAATCTGCAGGGCGATATTGTAAGCGATCTCTGTGCCGGCCTGGTGGGCGGATTGGGTTTTGCCCCTTCTGCCAATATCGGCGATCATATTTCCATTTTTGAAGCGGTTCATGGAACAGCGCCGGATATAGCTGGAAAAAATATGGCCAACCCTACCGCACTTTTATTAAGCGGCTTTGCCATGTTGCGTCACCTCGGATTGATGGAAGTTGCCACCACCATGGAGAATGCTTTATTGTATACCTTGGAAAGCGGTGTACACACAGGTGATTTTGGTGATAAAACGATTCCCTCACTTAGCACTACAGAGTTTACCCGGGCCATTATCAATAATTTCGGAAAGCTTCCACAACATCAGCCCAAGCCTTTTATTGCCAACCAGCCCCCAACGCCAACACATTTTAAGCTGGAGAAAAATCCAATGCTCGAAAGTTTGGAACTGGGACATGTTTCCATTGTGGGCGTTGATATGTTTATTGAAAGTAATGTGCAGCCTACTGCCATTGCTGAAAAATGTCTGCACCATACCGCCGATATATTTAAACTGGTAACGATCAGTAACCGTGGTACACAGGTATGGCCCAAAGGATCCTCGTTTACCAACCTGGTTAATCAATATAGCTGCCGTTTTGAAAGCATTGGTGATATACCGGTAACGCAGGTGGATATATTGGAACTTTACAAAAGATTATCACAGGATTTTAAAATCTGTTCTACCGAACTGCTGAATATGTGGGGAGATAAAAAAGCGTATAGCCTCGCACAGGGGCAATAGGGATGAGGCTTAATGGTGAGTGGTGAGCAGTGAGATGTGAGTCAATAACCAACATCCAGCCCTATAAAGCTTTGGGCCGGGGGAATTTATCCTGTCCATTTTAATTCCAGTCGTTTAGTATCCCTTATGGCTGAAGTCTCACTACTCACTACTCACTACTCACTACTCACCATTCACGGCTCTTCATTCCTATCTCACACTAAAAGCCCAGCTAACAAAATCCTTGAAATATCCGATCATTCCGTAATTTCACGGCTCATTTAAAAGAGCAATCTAACTATGGCTGAAGCGATCTTAATGCCAAGACTAAGCGACACTATGACGGAAGGTGTTATTGCTGCCTGGCATAAAAAAGTGGGCGATACCGTTAAGAAGGGCGATTTATTAGCGGAAATAGAAACAGACAAAGCCACTATGGAACTGGAAAGCTACCAGGACGGTGTGATATTACATTTAGGAGCGGATAATGGCGGAAAACTACAGGTAAATGACCTGCTTACCATTGTCGGAAAAGCCGGAGAAGATGTTTCTGCGCTTATTGCGCAACATGCGGCCGGCGGAGCAAAAACTGAGAACAACGCACCACCTGCAAAGGATAGTAAACCCTCAGAAACCACAGATACGAAAGCACAAACCACAGACAATAAAGAAGCTACTCACTCATCTGTACCTGATGCATCTTCCATGGAAGAAGTAGTATTGATGCCAAGGTTAAGTGATACCATGACGGAAGGGGTGATAGCCGGATGGCACAAAAATGTAGGTGAGGCTGTTAAGAAAGGAGAAGTACTGGCAGATATAGAAACTGATAAAGCCACCATGGAACTGGAAAGTTACAAGGATGGCATATTATTATACCAGGGTGCTAAAGCCGGTGAAACCATACAGGTAAATGATCTTCTTTGCATCATTGGCAAAGAAGGGTTAGATGTAAATGCCATCGTTTCTTCGTTGAAGAATGGAGGTGATAAGAAGGCAATTGGTGACGCTCAACCCATGGGAGAAAAAGCAACCGCAGACAACAAACCACAGACAACAGACCAACCCACTTCTTCCTCTCCTGAAAATATTGTCAACGAAGGCAGAATATTGGCTTCACCCCTGGCAAAAAAAATAGCCTCAGAAAAAGGCATTGACCTGCGCTATGTAAAAGGAACTGGCGATAACGGAAGAATTACTAAAACAGATATCGATACTTATGTACCGGCAGCAAAAGGGTTAGCAGAAACAACTGCTCCGGCAGCCAAAGCAGCTATAGCAACTTCGCCCACAGGACAGGTGAGTTTTGAAGACGTACCTGTATCGCAAATGCGTAAAGTAATTGCCAAACGTTTGGGCGAGAGTTTATTTACCGCCCCCCATTTTTATCTCACCATGGCCATTGATATGGATGCTGCCGTAGCAGCCAGAACAAAAATTAATGAAGTAGCGCCGGTTAAGATTAGTTTTAATGATATGGTGTTGAAAGCAACCGCACTTTCCTTACAACAGCACCCTAAAGTAAACAGCAGCTGGATGGGTGATACCATTCGTTATAATCATCATATTAATATTGGCGTTGCCGTTGCAGTGGAAGATGGTTTACTGGTTCCGGTGGTTCGTTTTGCCGATGGTAAATCCTTAAGCCAGATTGGAGCCGAAGTAAAAGTATTTGCACAAAAAGCAAAAGATAAAAAATTACAACCGGCAGACTGGGAAGGCAGCACTTTTACTATTTCCAACCTGGGAATGTTTGGTATTGACCAGTTTACCGCCATCATCAATCCGCCAGACGCCTGTATACTGGCAGTAGGGGGTATTGCACAGGTTCCTGTAGTAAAGAATGGACAGGTAGTGCCAGGTAATGTAATGAAAGTAACCTTGAGTTGCGATCACCGCGTTGTTGACGGAGCAACGGGTTCTGCTTTCTTACAAACGCTGAAAAGCCTGCTGGAAGAGCCTTTGCGCATGTTGGT
>JBBRHM010000089.1:0-15076 GCA_038222655.1 Chitinophagales bacterium
ACAATAACGCGGCAACCGGCTCCTTTCAATGATAAAGCAGAACCTTTACCCACATCACCATAACCACCTACTACGGCCACTTTACCAGCCATCATTACATCAGTAGCACGACGGATCGCATCTACCAGTGATTCCTGGCAACCGTATTTGTTATCGAATTTAGATTTGGTAACAGAATCGTTTACGTTAATGGCAGGAACCGCTAAAGTACCTTTCGCCATGCGCTCATATAAACGGTGAACACCAGTAGTGGTTTCTTCCGATAAACCTTTGATGTTCTGAATCAGTTCAGGATACACATCAAATACCATATTGGTTAAATCGCCACCATCATCCAAAATCATATTCAGCGGACGATCTGCTGCGCCAAAGAATAAAGTCTGTTCAATACACCAGTCAGCTTCAGCCTGTGATTGTCCTTTCCATGCAAATACACCGATACCCGCAGCGGCAATAGCAGCAGCAGCCTGGTCCTGTGTAGAAAAAATATTACAAGAGCTCCATTTTACTTCGGCACCCAAAGCAACCAATGTTTCAATTAAAACAGCGGTCTGGATAGTCATGTGTAAACAACCGGCAATACGTGCGCCTTTTAAAGGCTGTGTTGCACCGTATTCAGCACGGATAGACATCAGGCCCGGCATTTCGGCTTCAGCGAGACGGATTTCTTTGCGGCCCCAATCGGCTAAACTCATATCAGCCACTTTGTAAGGAAGGCTGAAATCAATAGATTTTGTAAGTGTTGACATATTTTGTGTTTTGTGTACTGCAAATGTACATTTGATAGAATAAAACAATAGTTATTTTATATTATTTGGAATAAATAGGTAATTTATATAGATTTATACAGCATAAAAGATATGTTTACTATGGCAAAAGCAAGCAAAAAAGACGATTCCACTAACAGTTCCCTCTCGCTGGACGAAAAAGACCTGGCCATTCTGCGCATTCTGCAGCAGCATGCAAGATCCACGGTTAAAGAAATCGCAGTCAAAGTACACCTGAGCACCACACCTGTTCATGAAAGAATTAAAAGAATGGAAGAATCGGGTGTGATTACACAATACGCCACTTTGCTCAATCATGCCAAGGTGAAAAAAGGATTGATGGTGATCTGTTATGTTTCATTAAAACAACACGATAAAAAAGCCGGTGCCAAATTCATACAAAGCATTTTGGGCATGCATGAAGTAATTGAGTGCTACAATATTTCAGGAGAGTTTGATTTTATGCTGAAAGTGGTGGCAGAAAGTATGGATGCCTATTACGATTTTCATGTAAATAAATTAAGCCAGGCAGAGAATATCGGTCATGTGCAGAGTGTGTTTGTGATGGGCATTATTAAGCAGACACATGTGTTGGTGCATTAGGAAATTTTCAAAATTTGATGGTTAATGTGTTGTGCTATTAAAATGTTCAATTAAAGTCCCCTTCAAATATATAAACTCAGAATTTGAAAATGACCGAGAACAAAAATCTAATCAGTCCCTGTGGACGGGCCTCTTTGGATTCGGTGTCAAGCGTAGCGTTGACAGATCAGATCATGCGAAGCAGATCTGATCAGAGGCCAAAGTAGCCCGGTAACAGGGACGGGGCCCAGCGCCTGCCTGCCGGTAGGCAGGGCCTGGAGCGACAAAGAATTTCGATTAAGAGTAAGTCTCGTTTTTAATCCATCGCCTGTTGCGTCGCAATCACTTCAGCTTCGGGTCAATGATCAGCTAACAGACTTGGCAAGGAAAATTGCAGTTAATCATCAGCCCTTGCTTCGCATAAAAGACGCAACATTCACCATTCACGTTTTCCTCTTTCCATAAAAAAATTTCTTATTCAGCCAATGTGCTACGTAAGCGCCCGCTGCACCGGTTATGGCTCCCGCTATAACATCAGAAGGGTAGTGCTGCCCGAGGTACATTCTTGAATAGCCTACGCCCGATGCCCATACAAAAGCCGGTACGGCCACGCACCATTTTTTAGTGATGAGTGCAAGCGAAGTAGCCGTTGAAAAAGCAACCGATACATGACCGGAAGGGAACGAGTGTCCGGGGTCCAGTTCATCCGGAAAAATATCATTGTAGGTTTCGTAAGGACGTGGACGGTTTACAATAATTTTTAAACCCTCTGTGGCAACAGTAGTAAAGGCAAGTCCGGCAATAATCTCGTAAGCCTGGTGTCTCAATTCTTTATTTTCTTTTGCCAGCGAAACAGCCAGCATACCCAGCGGAACCGCTACGGCCAAAGGTTTGGCGCTTGAAGAAAATGTTTTCCATACCTCGCTATTGGGGTAACGGGGGTTTATATTTCTTACGGTATTTACTTCCCATTGTGCCTGTGAAAAGCTGGTAGTACTGATACAAAAAAAGCCTATGTACAGTAGTATATTTTTCATTCTTTTTGTTGCATTCATCTAATACTTATATTTTTTTGATCCTGTTTCAGGAAAGATTTTGCAGGCTTTCTTCGATGGTTTTAATACGGGCCTCCGCATCGGCCAGTTTTTTTCTTTCCAGTTCCACTACCTCTGCTTTGGCGTTTTGTACAAAACGTTCATTGCTTAATTTTTTACCAACACTTTCCATAAATTTTTTCTGGTAGTCAAGATCCTTCAGTAACTCTGCCTTGATGGTAGCACTGTCTAACTGCTTTTCTGTTTCAATGTAAAATTTATCTTTTTCTACGGCTACGATGATTGTATCGGCTATGGAAACATCTGTAAAACTAACGGATGCAGCATTTACCTGTTTGCACAATATGTTTTCTATGGAGGTATAACCGGCGTTGTTATTTGTCTGAATATTTAATTTGATGGGTTCTTTTGGCTTTAACTGGTTGCGGTTCCGCGCATCGCGTAACGCAGAAATTACCTGCTTCAAAAGTTCACCGGCAGTAAGAAGGGAGCTGTCAAAAGATTGTAAAGGCACAAACTGTTTCACACAGAGATCATCTTTATTTTCAGCCAGTAAATGATAGATCTCTTCTGTAATAAATGGCATAAAGGGATGCAGTAATTGCATCAGTTCTTCAAAATATACTACCGTTTTTTTGTAAACGGCTGCATCAATGGGCTGTTCAAAACCGGGTTTCACCCATTCCAGGTACCAGCTGCAGAAATCATCCCATATTAATGAGTAAATTGTTTTCAGCGCTTCGCTTAATCGGAACTGCTCCATCATTTCATCCACTTCGGCTTTTACCTGGTTGAGGCGGTTTTCAAACCAATCAAGAGCGAAGTTTGGTGTTTGGTGTTTGGTGTTTGGTGTTGTTTCATTACTCTTAACTCTTAACTCCCAACTCCTCACTAATTTTAAAGCGTTCCATAATTTGTTATTAAAATTTCGCCCCTGCTCCAAAGTAGATTCATCAAATAAAATATCATTACCGGCTGGTGAGGCAATCATAATACCAAAACGAACCGCATCAGCGCCATATTGATCAATTAACCCGAGCAGATCAGGGGAGTTGCCCAGGCTCTTGCTCATTTTTCTTCCCTGCTTATCGCGAACGATACCGGTGAAGTATACATCCCTGAAGGGTTTCTTACCCATGTATTCATGTCCCGCCATGATCATTCTCGCCACCCAGAAAAAAATAATTTCAGGCGCCGTTACCAAAGTATTGGTGGGATAATAATAGTTAACTTCTATATTACCGGGATCTGATAATCCTTTAAATACTTCAAAGGGCCAGAGCCAGCTTGAGAACCAGGTATCGAGTACATCATCATCCTGGCGGATATCTTCTATTTTGATGTTTGCCTGTAGCTTTTTTAATTTTTCAAATGCAGCTTCCATCGAATCAGCCACCACAAAACTTCCATCCGGCGCATAATAAGCGGGTATCCGATGTCCCCATGTTAACTGCCGGCTGATGCACCAGTCGCGGATATTCTCCATCCAGTTACGGTAGAGATTTTTAAATTTTGGCGGGTAGAACTTTATTTCTTCATCCATTACAGAACGTAATGCAGGCTCGCTAAGTTTCTGCATGCTTACCCACCACTGCAAACTTAATCTCGGTTCCACTACCACATCTGTTCTTTCTGAATAGCCTACCTCACTTGTATACTCTTCTGTTTTGTCTATATAATTGCCTTCTTCGAGCAACTGTACAATTTTTTTGCGAGCCGCAAATCTTTCTTCTCCTACACAAATCTGTGCCGTTTCATTCAGCGTGCCATCCTCATTAAAAATATCAATTACTTCCAGGTTATGTTTTTGTCCCAGCTGGTAATCGTTCATATCATGTGCCGGTGTAATTTTTAAAATACCGGTTCCGAAATCCATCTCCACATAATCATCCGTAATAACGGGTATGCGCCGGTTGATTAAAGGAACCAGCACAAATTTTCCGTGCAGGTGTTTATAGCGTTCATCTTTTGGATGTACACACACAGCCGCATCGCCCATAATGGTTTCAGGCCTTACAGTGGCGATGGTAATGAATGAGTCAATGGTCCATGGTTCATCGTTCATGGCCTTTTGCCCGTCGTCTATTTTATACCGTACATAATAGAGTTTCTGCTTAGTCTCCTTCCGTATCACTTCTTCATCACTCAATGCAGTCCTCGCCTTTACATCCCAGTTAATCATGCGTTTGCCGCGATAGATCCATCCTTTTTCATTGAGGTCAATAAATACTTTAATAACCGAACGGTAATACTCATCATCCATGGTGAAAGAGGTGCGGTTCCAGTCGAGGCTGCAGCCCAATTTTTTTAACTGCTGAAGAATAATACCACCATATTTTTCTTTCCATTCCCATGCATATTTCATAAACTCATCGCGCGATAACGAAGATTTGGTAATGCCTCTTTCGCGTAACATGCCCACCACTTTGGCTTCAGTAGCGATAGACGCATGATCGGTACCCGGCACCCAGCAGGCATTTTTTCCCAGCATGCGCGCGCGGCGTATAAGAATATCCTGGATGGAATTGTTGAGGCAATGACCCATATGTAATACGCCGGTAACATTGGGTGGAGGTATTACGATTGTATAGGCCTCTCGCTCATCAGGTGTGCTGTTGAAATAGCCTTTGTTCAGCCAATGTTCATACCACCTGGCTTCAACTTCGTTGGGAATATAATTCTTGCTCAGTTCCATAATATGCTTAAGGCGTAATGTGTAAGGCAGTTAAAGTGCAAAATGGATGATTTTGCAGCAGCAGTCAGCTTTTAACATTCAGCGTTTGTAAAAAGAGCTGCAAAAATAGGGCTTAAAGCGGAAAGCCTGAGGCTTTAAACAGTTCAGGTTGCCTAATTAATAACTACGCTTATTGTATGGTTTATATTACCAGGTAAGGACCTCAGCCGATCTTTCCAGGAGAGAGGTTGGCAAGTCCGAAGCAGGCTGTGGTTCATCCTTAAGGGTTGTATGGATGATACCAGCAGCTTTTTTAGAAAGGCAAATTGACGTGCAGCATTTTTTTACCCCGGCACTGATATTTTTCGCTGTTTCACCTGCCTTGTAGTTGCAGCCGGTGAGAAAGGCGATCAGTAAGATGGATAAAATATATTTCATAAGCCGGTTTTGCTGTAATAAAACTACAAAGGCGAAAGCTTTATTTGAGTTAAATCATTGTTACCTGCAGCTAACGTTTGTAATATAAAAAAAGTTACAGCCTTTTTTTATTAGTAACCCACTCATTGTTTTTATTACAGAGAAATGAATAAATATTCAGCTGAATAAACTTATTTTACCGATTTTGCAAGCCAGACAGCAAATGCAGTACGCCATTGTAGATATAGAAACCACGGGTGGATTTCCACAGCAACACGGTATTACCGAGATTGCTATTGTATTACACAATGGCACCGAAGTGGAAGGTAAATATGAAACGCTGGTTAACCCGCACCAACCCATCCCGCCTTTTATTGCCAATATGACGGGTATTTCTGATGCGATGGTGGCCGTGGCCCCCTCGTTTAGTGAAGTGGCCCCCTATATTTACAACCTGCTTAAAGACAGGGTATTTGTAGCGCATAATGTGAACTTTGATTTTTCTTTTGTCAAGCACCACCTCCAGGAGTCGGGCTTTTCTTTGCAAACTCCAAAGCTTTGTACCATTCGCTTAAGCCGCAAGGTTTTTCCAGGTTTCCGAAAATACGGGCTTGGACATTTATGCAGAGAACTGGATATTGTAATCGAAAATCGCCACAGGGCAGCCGGTGATGCATTGGCAACGGCACAGGTACTTGATCTGGTGTTGCAGAATAATGGTTATTTGGTCATTAAAGAGATGCTGAAGCGTGAAAACAAAAATCAGTCATTACCATCAAATCTGCCTGAAGAGCAGGTAAAATTATTACCAGAACAACCTGGTGTATATTATTTCCATGATGTAAAGGATAAAGTAATTTATGTGGGAAAGGCCAAGAACCTGAAGAAGAGAGTGATTAGTCATTTTGCCGGGTTGGATACCTCGCAGAAAAGGCAGGAGTTCTTACGCAAGATCCATAGCATCACACATAGTGTTTGCCCTACCGAGTTTATTGCGTGTTTGCTGGAAAGTGTTGAGATCAAGAGGTTGTGGCCCATTCATAACAAAAGCCAGAAACGGTATGAACAGTTATGGGGTATTTATTTATTTGAAGACAGCAAAGGTTACCAACGCCTGGCGATTGATAAAAAAAGAAAATATTCTTCACCCATCGCTTCGTTTTCCTTACTGGTGGATGCCCACCGGCTCTTATGGAAACTGGTAAAAGAATTTGAACTGCACCCCGTACTTTGTTTTCTCGATCATACAGCTACAAAAGATCTGCCCGAGGTATCGGTCTATAATCAATCCGTACAAAAAGCCCTAAACTGGATGCACGCACAAAAAGAAACTTTCCTGATACGTGATAAGGAAGGCTGTGTACTGGTGGAAGAAGGTAAGTTTTACGGTATGGGACAAATTGCCGAAGCGATGGATCTATCCATACTGGCTAATGTTAAATCGCGGCTCATTGAATATCCTGAAAATGAAGTAATGCGCTCGATGATACGAAATTTCGCCGAGAGATATCCTGGCAAAGTGGTTAAAATTGCTTCCTAATGTCTGTTGTCTATATTCTGTAGTGTGTATTTTTTTGTTTTTTCTTTCGCTTCCCTCTCGCTAAATACATAGCTTGAAGGAACGGCTGTGGTCAATCAAAAATTAAAAGTCAAAAGCGAAAATAATGAAGAAGCAAAATACGAGATTAGAATGCTTTGGCTCTATTGAAAAGAATTTCGGGAAATGAGTGAGTAGGGATAAATTGAGCATAAATTTTATTATTTTTTTCACTCACTACTCCCCATTCACTACTCACAAAAAGCCTATCTTGTTTACCCAAATAAAAAATTATGAAACGGATTATTATTGGAGTAGCATGTATACTTGGATGGATGAGCGTTGATGCACAGAATAAAGTAAACCCTGTGATCAAAAACTTTGGAACAGTGTCTGAAGTGCCGTATGCGGTAGAGAAACCGGATTCAAAAATGGATTATAAGGTGGTGGTGGACATTAGTTCCGATAACCAGAAACCGGAAACTGTTCATGAATTTTTCGAAAAAGTTGCAGCGATAGTTAACCTGCATGCTTTGGGCGGAGTGTCTGCCAATAAACTGCATGTAGTGATGGTAGTACATGGGCCTGCTGCCCAGTTTATTGTAAATAATGCAGTGTACCAGAAAAAATTCGGGATTAATAATCCTAATCTTCCTTTGTTTACTGCTTTACAGGAAGCCGGTGTAAAATTATTTGTATGCGGGCAAACGCTTATCAAAAGAAATATTGATCCTGCCTCGATCGCGCCAGAATTAAAAGTAGCTTTGTCTGCAGTTACCACCTTAACTACTTATCAGCTAAAAGGGTATGCGTATTTAAAGTACTAAAGTAGCTGGTTTATGCCCTTCGTATAAATTTTATCGCAATGGTGCAAAGGGCAGATTAATGGGAGAGTTGTTTGATGTCTTTGTTTTCATAGACAATGCTGTCTCCTCCATTAAAACCAATATGGATCATGGCTTTGGCGAGTTGCTCGGAACTAAGCCCAACATTCGGATAAATTTTGCTCAGGATTGGTTTGTACAGGATTCTGAAAATACTGTATAAAAGATTGGGTTCTTTCCGCGGTGTAACCGGGAAAATATAAGCCGGCCGAAAAATGGATAATTGTTTGAAATACAGGTTGATTAATATATTTTCCGCAATCCCTTTATCTCTTGCAAACATTACAGAGCTTTGCTCTGAAAGATCGGCGCCCTGGCCGCTAAGGAAACAAAAAGTGATATCGGGACTTTCCTGTTTCAGGGAAGTTGCCAATGCTTTTGTATAATCAACTGTTATCTTTCTGAATGCTTCTTTGGGTACTTGTCCGGTATAAACACCGATGCAATAAAAACAGATGTCCTGATTTTTTAGGCGCTCCCGAATCGCGGAATAATCCAAAAAATCAGTATGGAGTATCTCTGACAATTTTGGATGCGTGATCCCTGTTTTTTTCCGGGTAATAGAGGTAACGCGCTGCACATCTTCTCTCTCAAGGCA
Organism: Chitinophagales bacterium; assembly: GCA_038222655.1. Taxonomy (GTDB): domain Bacteria; phylum Bacteroidota; class Bacteroidia; order Chitinophagales; family Chitinophagaceae; genus Sediminibacterium. The sequence continues at coordinate 8,515 of JBBRHM010000089.1, forward strand.
ATACTGCAGTACCAAACTGCCGATCATTCCATTGGTGCCGGTTATGAGAATGTTTTTCATTTGTCCGTATTCATTGCGTAGGTCTTTAGTAAGCAGGATTCACCCCAACATAATTTGATGGCGTAATCGCTTTCAGCTCTTTTTTCACGGAAGCACTAATTTTTAAAGAACTGATAAAAGCATGCATAGATTTTTTATCAATTTTATGGTTGCCCCGTGTAAGATCTTTTAATGCCTCATACGGGTTGGGATAATTTTCGCGGCGTAAAATAGTTTGTATCGCTTCTGCTACAACGGCCCAGTTGTTTTCCAGGTCGTCTTTAAGTTTGGCTTCGTTCAATACTAATTTATCCAGGCCCTTTTCTAAAGAGTTTAAGGCAATTACAATATGCGCGATGGGCACCCCAATGTTACGTAATACAGTTGAATCTGTAAGGTCGCGCTGTAACCTGCTGAGCGGCAATTTGGCTGAAAGATGCTCCAGTAAAGCATTTGCCATGCCCAGGTTTCCTTCTGCATTCTCAAAATCGATTGGGTTTACTTTATGTGGCATAGCTGATGAACCCACTTCACCCTTTTTTGTTTTCTGTTTAAAATAATCTATGCTTATATAGGTCCATATATCGCGGCAAAGGTCTATCAATATATTGTTGATGCGTTTGATAGCATCAAAATGTGCAGCCAAGCTGTCATAATGTTCTATCTGTGTAGTAAACTGCATACGCTGCAGTCCCAAAGTATCTTCTACAAATGCATTACCCAGTGCCACCCAGTTTTTTTTTGGAAATGCTACCTGGTGTGCATTAAAATTGCCGGTAGCGCCGCCAAATTTTGCAGCATACGGAATACTGGAAAAAAGCTCTATCTGGTTATTCAGTCGTTCTACAAATACCATGATCTCTTTTCCAAGCCGAGTTGGGGAAGCGGGTTGGCCATGTGTACGTGAGAGCAAAGAAATATTTTTCCATTCTACGGCCAACTGGTATAAATGATTCTGCAGGTTAATGATGGAAGGCAGATATTCATGCTCCATACAATGTTTCCAACTTAGCGGAATGGCAGTGTTATTAATGTCTTGTGAAGTGAGGCCGAAATGTATCCACTCTTTCAGCTGTGGAATGCCTGCTTTATCTAACTGCTCTTTTAAAAAATATTCCACTGCTTTTACGTCGTGGTTGGTAACGGCTTCAATCTGCTTGATCTGCTGAGCATCGTCTATGCTGAAATCATCAATGGCTTTTTTAAACTGTAAACGCGCTTTGGGTGGCAGCTTAAAAAATTTCTGATCGGCAAGGAAGAAAAAATATTCCACTTCCACCAATACCCTGTATTTGATAAGGGCATACTCTGAAAAAAAATCATCCAGGTGGCTAACCTGTTTACGGTAACGGCCATCAATAGGAGAGATGGCTGTAAGGTGGGTGAGTTCCATTAGTTTGCTTAGTAATTGGTAATTAATAATTAGTAATTACGTATAATTAATTACTAATTGGTTTCTTTGCTGCAAAATTAGCCGAATTGAACAAGAGAATACGCGTTGGGGCTGTAAGTTATTTAAATACCCGCCCATTGTTATATGGATTGAGGCGTTCGGGATTGATGAATAGAATAGAATTGGTGGAGGAATACCCTGCCCGCATAGCAGAAATGTTACTGAACGATGAAATTGATGTGGGGCTGGTTCCGGTAGCAATTATCCCGCGTTTGAAGGAAGCAGATATTCTAACCGACTATTGCATTGGGGCAGATGGGGAAGTGGCATCTGTAGCCATTTTCAGCGAAGTACCGATGAAAGAAATACATACCGTATTGCTGGATTATCAAAGCCGCACATCGGTGGCGCTTGCTAAACTGTTGTTACAGGAATACTGGCAAAAGAAGGTAATATTTGAAGCTGCCAAAGAAGATTTCCGCTTACATATTTCTGGTAATACAGCCGGGGTGGTTATTGGTGACAGGGCTTTGGAGCAAAGAAAAATATCTGCTTACTCCTATGATCTGGGTACTGCCTGGAAAGAGCATACCGGTCTGCCTTTTGTTTTTGCCGCATGGGTGGCCAATAAAGCGTTGGGAGAAGATTTTGAAGATGCATTTAACCTGGCTAATGGTTATGGCGTAAAACATATTAAGGAGGTAGTAGCAGAAAATCCGTACAGTGTGTATGATTTACAGAAATATTATGCAAAAAATATCAGTTACCATTTGGATGATGAAAAAAGAAAAGGGTTGCAGTTGTTTCTGGAAAAAATTTCATTGAACAAATAAACTGATAATTATCTGATACTTGGAAACATATTTATTCATTCACTTATAATTCGTTATTTGATATTTTTACTTAATGAAAGGGATATCAGTAATCACCATTTGCTTCAATAACCTGGCCGATCTGCAAAAGACCTGTGCTACTATTGATAGCCAGTCCCGCTTACCTGATGAGCATTGGGTGATCAATGGATCTACTACGCCTGCTATCGAAGAATGGTTATTACATACGCCCCAGCCCGCTTTCCGTAAATGGATCAATGAAAGGGATGATGGAATTTCAGATGCGTTTAATAAGGGTATCCGTAATGCCGGTTTTGCCATTACCCACTTGTTACATGCGGGCGATGGCTACGCATCTGCAGATGTACTTGAGGTAGTGAGTGCTTTCTTTGAAAAGAATACTGTTGTACAATGGATCAGTGGAAATATTAGTATGGTACGCGGCGGGAAAGCTGTTACAGTGGGTAAGCCTTTTGAAAAAACAAAACTGTACCGTGGTATGCGCAGCGTGTCGCATCCTACCTGGTTTGTAAAAAAAGAAGTATATGAACGTATCGGCTATTTCAGCAGTGACTATGCCATAGCGATGGATTATGATATGATGTGCCGTATCGCGGATGAACCCTATGCCTACCTTGATAAAGTAGTGGTGGTGTTTGATGAAACCGGCGTAAGTTCTTCCAACTACCTGCAATCACTGCATGAAAACCGGAAGGTGTATGAATCACATTTTGGTTATTCTTATCTTTTAGTAGGATGGCAGCTACGATTAAAAATATTGCACCATCTTTTACAAACCAGTTTCGGCAAGTGGTTGTTCGGGGTTAAAAAAAGAATGGGGTTAGAGAATTGGTGAATGGTGACATTGCCCATTTACTTTTCTCCATACTGCGCGTAAATAGCCTGTATCATTTTTTCTGCTTTTACAGATGAATAGGGGACATCAACTACAAATTCATATTTCTTTTTTACCAGGTTTTCGTTCTTTAATTCTTCCTCTATTTTATCCGGGTATAGGGCATGAAAATTCGAAGATAATTCTGGGGGATACGGTGCAAAACGTTTGTATTGCGATCCGTTGAAAATTCCGAAAACCCTACAACCCATAGCAGCCGCCAAATGTACGGAACCCGTGTCGACTGATAAAAGACATTGCGCTTTGGTAAACAGTGTAAGCATATCCAGCAAAGATGTTTTACCGGTAAGGTTAAGGGCAGGGTTGGGGTATTGGTTACAGAATGCCTGGGTATATTCACTATCGGATTGAGTTCCACAAACCAGGGCGGTCCATCCATACTGATCAAATAAATATTTACTCACCAACACAAATTTTTCCGTGGGCCATATACGTGATTTACTTCTCGAGCCTGGAAAGACAACAAAATATTTTTCTGGTAATGCCATATGGAAAACAGGGAGAAGATCTTTTGAAAGTTTTGTATCGCTCACAGCAGAATGGCTGTTGATAACAAATTCCGTGAAATATTTGTTACGGTAAAATTCAAAAATGGGCTTCTCAGCATGATTGAATAAGCGGGTATATAAATTGCTGTCATAACCAATTTCATAAGACCGCATACTTTCCAGATTAGCTACCATGCCAATTCTTTGTGGTGCTTTTGCAGCGCGCACTATACTGTCATCGTATCGTTTATCCCTTGAAAATGTGGGATTGATCACAACCTCATATCCTTCACGGTAGATATTTTTAAGGAATTGATACCGGTAACTCATTTCTTTTTTGAACCTTATTTTATCCAGCCAGAAACTATGGGTTACTAAGGCTTCATCAAAATGAGTAAATAAACTTTTCCAGCTTTGGTTACCACAGAAATGAAAGGTATATCCTTTGTATTGTTCTGATGATATGATGTCCTGAAGAAACTTGTGCCAAAGCATAAAATCTCCGATCTCATCAACCCTAACCACCAGTATTTTTTTTGGAAAGTAAGTTTTACGCGGCCCTGAAACAGCAAGGCGCAAAACCCAATCATATATGATGCCTTTTAGTCTGTTCATACAGGGAACTGTTATGAGCGTGTATTAAAAATTTGTTTCACCGGCAATAAATGTTGTGGCAATGTCTGCATCTTCCCGGTGAAAAAGGCAAACATCATAGTACGCTATTTCACTATTTGTTTCATCGGCATAATGATGAATCTGTTTAATCAGCTCATGCTGGCTAATGGGTGTAGATAATATATGCCTGCCTTTATGATCAAAAAAGAGTACGGTATCATAACCATATTTTTCCAGAGAAAGAAGGGTAGTCAAACCATCTTCTTTAATTGCATCCATATTGGTTTTGTTATACTCAAAATAGAGCACAGGTTTTTGATTGTTCATTAAACTGCTTGCGCCTCTTAAGATAATGGTATCAAACCCTTCCGTATCTATTTTTAAGAGCTTCAGTATACGGGTACTCACTTTATTTTCTTCCAGTACTTCATCCAGTGTTTTTAAGGTAATAAGGCTATCACTTTTTTCTGTTGGTACCAGTGTGGTGTTCCAGCCTTTTTTTTCAAATGCAACCGGTAAAGTAGCCCGTTTTTCTCCCAGAAATTCCTTAATCAGTGTTATCTCCTGAAACTGTTTAGTATTTTTTTCAAGAAACTGGTAAGACACAGTATCGCCTTCAATTCCTATTACAGGTAAATCAATCGCCGATTTGATGATCGCTATCGTATCTCCTACATTGGCGCCAATATCAATTACGGTAAGCCCGGGATATTTTTTAGCAATACAAACGCAAAGCCTTCCCAACTGGCTGTTCACATCCGGTTCATATTTATAATTACTGATCTGCGGGTTATTGCCGGGCATATCAACAAAATAGTTGCCCACTTTTACTTTTTTTATTTTCGATGCTTTGCTGTCGCTGTGCACATTCACTTTCACAATATCATACCCCAGGGTATTCAATATATTCCTGATCATTTTTCTCATAGTTCCATTATTTTATGTCTAACAGGCTGCTTACTATCTTTTCAAATTGCGGCTGGTAACAGAAATCGTAACCGTTGGCCCCTTCTACCAGTACATTGGGGCATTGATGAAATACTTCCAGCACCCTTTTCACTTTCAGGGCTTCAGCCAAGGAAAAAGGAAAAGACTGGTTGCCAATAAATAATTTGCTACCTGCAATTACAGCAGCCATTTCGAGAAAGTCATTAACCGGTGCGTATTCTAGTTTTGGTATTTGTTTTTGCATCTCTGAAAATTCATCCGGCATACCTACAAAAACAATTCTTGGGTACTGTTGCAGAAAGCGATAACTGATGCCGGGCGAATGATAACGGCTGCTGCGGGCAAGTACGATCGCATCATGATAGGATGTATTGGCAGCCACTTGCAACCAGGGTTTACCAAGATCCCAATTAATACCATAGGTTAAAAAATACCAGCGCGCAATGCTTCCCATTCGGTAATCAAAAGGGAGTTGCCTGAAAACCGTAAGGTCATAATGAACAGTTTGGTTGGTAAGGGCCTCACAGCTTTTAAATTGCGGTTGCGCGCATAGGAGGGGACGAAATAAGGCTACACTTTTTTCAGTGAGCATTACACTTCCGTTTGGGTGACTCATTTTTTTTGTAAAATCTCTTGCCGCTTTATTCAGTTCTAAGTAAAGGTTTATTTTGCGCCCTTTCGCCAGGGCATACATAGTTGGAATGGAATAAATGATATCACCTGCATGTCCACTATGTGAAAAATTTATTTCATCACCTTCTACCAAAGGCAGGTGATGCATTACATCGGGCATGTTGGCAATACCCCGCACAAACTGTGATTCTTTCTGTTGTACGTTGTATTCCGTTTTCCATTCCGTAAATATTTTGCGTAGCCAACTCATCGTTCGTATTTCGTTATTTTTAAAACCATTACTACATTATAATCCACTTCGCAGTTACTGCTGAATAGTATTTCATAAGAAATGTTTTGAATCTGTTCCATACATGTCAACATAAAATCATAACCCATATTCGGATGAATATGGTACGGGTTCATCGGTATGCCCAGGTTTTTACAATATACTTCATAAATGGGTTGATCGGGAAAAACCAAAATAAGGTTGCCACCATTTTTTAGTATGCGAATAAATTTTCGCAAGGCATCTTTTGTATCTACAAAATCTTCTATGAGGTGACTTGTATACACATAATCATAGGTGTTATCCGGGACCGGAATTTCGTTATTGATAACATCACAGCCAATATCAACTGTATCCTTTCCTGTATAGGTATAGGGCTGTGGAAAATCGATGCCGTTACAGTTTGTTTTCATAATCTTATCGCCGCCA
>JBBRHM010000090.1:0-14969 GCA_038222655.1 Chitinophagales bacterium
TCGCAGGGACGCGTCATCGCGAGGAACGAAGCGATCTGTGGGTTGGATTATCGCAGTTTTATTTTGGAATGTTTTCAATACGCATATCTCTGAAGGTTTGCAACACAGGCTGCTTCGTTCCTCGCAGTGACGCGTCATCGCGAGGAACGAAGCGATCTGTGGGTTGGATTATCGCAGTTTTATTTTGGAATGTTTTCAATACGCATATATCTGAAGGTTTGCAACACAGGCTGCTTCGTTCCTCGCAGTGACGCGTCATCGCGAGGAACGAAGCGATTTGTGGGTTGGATTATCTCATTTTTATTTTGAAAGGTTTTCAATACGCATATCTCTGAAGGTTTGAAACACAGGCTGCTTCGTTCCTCGCAGTGACGCGGGGGATTACCGGGGCTTCTTCTTATCATTTTTAACTTTTGACTTTTCACTTTTCACTTCTTCCTCCCCATTCCCATTCATCACCCATTCATAATCCAGCTGTCTTTTTTCCAGGTTAGCTGATACTACGCGTATCCATACTTTATCACCCATACGGAAACTGCGGCCGCTTCTTCGGCCGATAAGACTGTAATCTCCTTCAACCAGGCGGAAGTCATCATAGTCTGACAAACCGATGATACTTACCAATCCTTCGCATTTATGTGCAACGGTTTCAACCCAGAATCCAAAACTTGCAACGCCGCTAACCACACCTTCAAACACTTCGCCCAAATGATCTTTCAGGAATTCTACCTGTTTGTATTTGTTTCCGGCCCTTTCGCATTCCATGGCTGCTCTTTCGCGTTCACTGCTGTGTTTGCATTTCTCATCCATTTTTTTATCAATCATCGGCTTATCGTCCAGTATCGATTGTAACACACGGTGTACCAGTACATCCGGATAACGGCGTATGGGTGATGTGAAATGGCAGTAGTGTTCGAATGCCAAACCGTAGTGCCCTATATTCTCTGTTGTATAAATAGCTTTAGCCATGGTGCGGATACCCAACTGCTCAAGCACATGTTGTTCGGGATTTCCTCTGGCAGCAGCTAACATTTCATTAAAACTAAAAGCAATGGATTGCGGTGTGGATATATCAAAATTATGGCCGTGCTTTTTTGCAAACACAATAAAGGGTGCCAGCTTTTCTGCATCGGGACGATCGTGCACACGGTAAGGGAACGGCACTGGTTTTTTATTGATCTTTAGTTTAGCCACATTTTCTGCCACTGTTCGGTTGGCCAGCAGCATAAATTCTTCGATGAGTTGATGTGCCTCTTTGCTTTCCTTAATCATCACACTAATGGGTTTGCCTTTTTCATCAAGGCGGAACCGCACTTCCTGTGAAGAAAAATTAATGGCGCCTTTGCTGAAACGGGTTTTGCGTAAACGCTGCGCTATATCATTCAGTAATAATATTTCTTGGGCATGGATACCATTTTTTGATTCAATAATTTCCTGTGCATCTTCATAAGAAAAACGATGATCAGAATGAATAACGGTTTTGCCTAACCAGTATTGTTTGACTTCACCTTTCTCACTCATTTGGAAAATAGCAGAGAAAGTGAATTTGTCTTCATGCGGGCGAAGTGAACAGAGTTCATTGGATATTCTTTCCGGCAGCATGGGGTTAACACGATCCGGCAAATAAACCGAAGTGGCTCTTTTGTATCCTTCATGATCCAGTTCGGTATCGGGTTCTACATAGTAACTAACATCCGCAATATGCACACCCATCTCGTACAGTCCGCTGCTTAATTTGCGGATAGAAATGGCATCATCAAAATCTTTGGCATCAACAGGGTCAATGGTAAACGTTAGTATATCGCGGCAATCCTTTCGCTTTTTTATTTCTTCTGAATCCAGTACATCCGGTAACCTGGCAGCTTCTTCCAGTACATCTTCCGGGAAGGATAAAGGAAAACCTGCCTGGGCCAGCAATTCTTTCATGGCCGCATCATTCTCATCTTCGGGCTGCATAATACTTACGATGGCACCTACGGGTTTTTTATCTTCCTTATCCCATTTTACCAGCCTTGCCACTACCCTGTCTTTATGTTTGGCGCCATGTAGTTCAGTTAAGGGTATAAATAGATCGGGCATGGGCTTGTCTGTATCCGGTACAAAAAAAGCGAAATTGGTAGAGAGCTGTAGATAACCGATAAATTCGGTTTGTTTACGTGCTACCACTTCCATTATCTTACCTTCTTTTTTTCCGGTGCGTACATTTTCCCTGATCACTTTTACCCGTACAGTATCTCCGTTCAAAGCGTTCATAAAATCACCGGGACGAACCAGCACATCCCCTTCCGTATTTTCCACGATTACATAGCCCATTCCGGAGCGAGTTATTTCAAGCTTTCCTTTAAGGGTTTGCTGCGCCGTTATCTTAGATTTTGACTTTTGCTTTGATTTTTTCTTACTCATGTTGTTGGATTGAAGCTAAAGTTCCTGATAAAATCAGTCACCAGTTCATTAAATTGTTCACCTTCCTCAAATAAAAAATAGTGCCGTATTGGCAACACGTACATGGGCAATGCTGCCAGCTGCTCGGTAAATTTGATGAGTCGTACAGCATCTTTTTCCGTTGTGAGTATAAGTTTGTCTTTTGCATTGATCTCTTCAAATTTTTCTTTGATCTCGTTCAGGTCATCTATAGAAAAAATGTGGTGGTCAGAATAATCCTGCTGGTAATAGGTATGTGCTTTCTCATGCAGGTATTCTTTCAGCGGTTTGGGATTGGCGATCCCGCAAACCAGCAATACCTCATCGCGGGCGGTAAGATGCCATTCATCACCATGATTAAAAATATGATACGGTGTTCCGTATTCGATGGTGGTAAAAAATATTTTCTGTACCGCCTCCGGGTGCAGGCTGCGAATGATCTTCTGTTTCATTTCGGGAGAGAGATTGTAGGGGCATTTGGTAACGATAATTACCTCTGCTCTTTTAGCAGATACCCATTCATCTCTCAGGTCGCCTGTGGGCAGAAAAAAATCATGTGAGTATAAGTTATTCCATTCCGTTAATAAAATATTGAGGCCCGCTCTAACGGTTCGGTGCTGGAAAGCATCATCGAGAATGATGGCCTGTAAGCCAGGTACATCCTGCAATAAATGCGGGATGCCTACAATTCTTTCTTCACAGGAAGCCACGGCAATGTGCGGAAATTTGCTGTGGAACTGCATAGGCTCATCACCGATATCCAAAGCTGTAGACTGCTGGTTAGCGAGCGCATAGCCTTTTGTTTTGCGTTTGTAGCCACGGCTTAGGGTACCAATTTTAAAATCCGGGTTTAATAATTCGATCAGGTATTCAACCATTGGTGATTTTCCTGTGCCGCCAACGGCAAGATTACCCACACAGATCAGCGGGAAATTGAAGGATGCGGATTTGAGGTATTTTTTATCAAATAAAAAGTTGCGGATAAATATGATGAACCCATAGATGATCGCTACCGGTAACAATAAAACACGGAAAGAGGTAAGAAAGATCGTGTTAAAATTCATAGATTTTTTGCGGGGTGATACAGTAGCTCAAAGGTACATCAAAATCGTTGGTGTCGGTAATCTTATCAATGGGTTCAAAATACGAAAAACCAATCTTAACAACATCCTGCCTGCAGTAGGAAAGATACCTGTCGTAAAATCCTTTACCGTATCCAGCACGGTAGCCAAGTGTATCGAAAGCCAGTAAGGGTACAAATACCATGTCAATTTCTTTGGGTGAAACGGGCAGACCTTCTTTGGGTTCTGTTATACCCCATTCATTGGTAAGGTAAATGGTATCCTCATTAATTGCCAGTGCATTGATCAGGTGTAATGGCTTATCCGTTTTTGGATACGCGAGAATAAGATCAGCAATCATATGCCGTAAGTAACCGGAGAATAAGTGGGTATTTGGCTCAGAATGATTAGTTATGGGCCAATACGTTAATACGGTTTTTATATCACCATAATTTAGTTGCTGAAACTGCAATAGCATCAGATCGTCAAGCCGCAACCGTTCTTTGGAGTTAAGACCTGTACGTTTTGTTTTGTATACATTCCGCAGTTCCTTTTTTGTCATGGTAATCGGTTCAGATTTTCAAGGAGACTGTTTTGCATTTGTAAAGCAAGTTCTTTTACCGTTGCCTTATCTACCTGTATATTGGGAATGGATCCTAAAGATGGGTAACCACTCCATTGCACGATCTCCTCTTCATAGGAAAGATAATCATCATTAAATATCCATCCTGCTACATCTATTCCTTTGTCTCTGCAATACGCGGCGGTTAATAAGGAGTGATTGATACTGCCTAGATAATTCCTGCTCACTAAAATCACTTTTGCTTTTAGCAGCAATATCAGATCGGCTATTAATAATGTATCATTTAAGGGAACCAGCAGCCCACCCGCACCTTCCATCACCAGTCTTCTGGGTTCTGCTAATCGCATTATGGATTGTGCGGATTGTTCAATGATGTCTGCTTCAATGGTAATACCATCTTGCCTGGCAGCGATATGAGGTGAAACGGGTGTATGCAAGCGGTATAATTCACTGTGTACAACAGAATCGTTGTTTGATAATAGTTGTTTAACTCGTTCTGCATCTGTTCCTTCCGCAAACCCTGCCTGCACGGGTTTCCAGTAATCTGCATGCAACGCTTCGGTAACGATGGCGGACACCAGCGTTTTACCAATGTCTGTACCGATGCCTGTTATGAAAATGGGGGACATGAGATTGGTTTATTACGTTAAGGTTTATGGGTTTATTGGTTTCAGTTTACGGTTACTTCTTTTTAAAGTAAAAACCAAACACGGTAACCCTCTTTATGCTGCTACAAAGAAAGAAAATAAAGTGCTACCATAATTACGCTGGAAGCTGAAGCCGCTAAATTTTTCATACTGGTTGCGGGGGGTATGTTCCAGCACAAAGAAACCACCTTTCGCAATTAGTTTGCGGTCCATAATGATTCGGGGTAGTTCATCAATCGTTCCCAATGCGTAGGGGGGGCCGGCAAAAATAAAATCAAAAGACTGGCTAGCTGTATGGAGATAAGCGAAAACATCCATTTTCAATACCTTGCAGTTTTCTGCGCCCAGCATATCCAGGTTTTCTTTGATGAAGGCATGCATGGTATTGTCTTTTTCAATAATGGTCATATCCGCTGCACCGCGCGACCCCAGTTCATAACTGATGCAACCCGTTCCACCAAAAAGATCCAACGTAGAAATGCCTGTAAAATCCATCCGGTTTTGTAGGATATTGAACAAGCCTTCTTTTGCTATATCTGTGGTGGGTCTTGTATGCGGCATATTTGCAGGGGGACTGATTCTTCTCCCACCCCATTTACCTGAAATGATTCTCATACCGCCAATTTGTAAAAGGGCGTAAAATAGTGTGCAGGGTAAGCCGCAAGAGCTGAAGCCAGTTCTGTATCGGATGGTATATTATCAAACAAAACCTGGCTAAACAATTTTCCGAAATGCTGGTGCAGAACAGACGCTGTATCAAACACACCGCTGATTTCAAGTTGAGACTCATTTTTATTGATATCAAATTGCTGCGTCACATTCAATACATGGTAAAGAATATCATCGTCAGACTGGTAACTGAAGGCACGTAATAACTGGAGATTTTTTTCTTTAATAAAAAGGAGTAGAAAATGATTACTGTAAAACTGGATCTTCACAAACTCAGCGGGCATTTGTTCTCTTAGTCGTAAATCATCCAATAGCTTTGAACATGAATGATGCGGCTTGTACAAAACAAAATGCCGGCCCAGTAATTCATGAACCGATTTGCGGATGCGGTAAGCGTTAACCATATCGCCCGATAAAAGCGTATCATGTTTTATATCATAAAAATTACTTTCCCCAAAAATTAATGAAAGATAATCCTCCGCTGCAGCGGTATTGAATTTTTCAACCGGTATGATGAGCGATTCTTCAAAGTTGTAATAGCAATTTGTATCACGGTATTGCCTGCCCAGAATCTGAGAAGCCGATTGGAGTTCATAAAAAATATCGCTCCAGTCGCCCGTATTTTTGTCAACACCAAACACTTCAAACCCTTCCAACTGTTGCGATCCGGCGGCTTTTATCATACAGCACACCTGTTGGCTACCGATCTCCAAAATGAGTTGATCGGTATCTGATTCGTTCCTGGCCCCGTTATAATAACCAATGATCTTACGTGTCATGTGTATCAATTGCCCTGCAATGATATAGAAAAAGCGCAACCTGTGATAAAAATCCAAAATTGTAGCTTTGCAGCATCTATGGCTACTGCTTTTCCTGAGATGAACCTGAGGGTCTCCATTACACATAAACAGATACTAAGTATTGCGTTGCCTATTACAGCGGCCATCATTGTTCCGCAGATTAATTTTATCACGAATAATATTTTCCTTGGGGGCTTGGGCCAGCGCGCCCTGGCCCTGGCCGGAATTACCGGTGTGTATTACCTCATATTCGCTGTGGTGGGTCATGGACTCAATAATGGGCTGCAGGCATTGATTTCAAGACGTGCCGGTGAGAACAGGATCGCTGATATCGGTAATCTTTTTTCACAAGGTATCCGTATAGCTGTTGTTTTTGCGGTTGCGGGCATTTTGCTCACTTGGTTTGTGGCCCCCTGGGTATTGCGTTTCTCGCTGCATGATGCAGAGAGTGTTCGTATCTGTGTAAGGTTTCTTTCGATTCGCATACTGGGTCTTCCTTTTTTATATGTGTACCAGATGCGGAATGCATTGCTGGTGGGCACCAATCAAAGCAAATACCTTATTATCGGCACTGCCACCGAAGCCATTACCAATGTATTTTTTGATTATTCACTTATTTATGGAAAGTTTGGAATGCCCAACCTTGGTTTTGACGGAGCTGCCTATGCCTCTATTATCTCTGAATTTGCGGGATTGGCGGTGATATTTATGGTGATTAGGTTAAACGGTATCACGAAACAACTGGAACTTTTTAAGAACTGGGCCTACGATGCGGCTAATGTTAAACTTATCCTGAACCAATCCTATCCGCTCATCCTTCAGCATACCATCAGTATCATCAGTTGGGAGTTTTTTTATATACTCATAGAACATCATGGAGAGCGTGATCTGGCCATTTCCAATACCATGCGTAATATTTTCGGATTTTTTGGCTGCTTTACCTGGGCCTTTGCCGCAACCGCCAATACAATGGTGAGTAATGTAATTGGACAAAACCTGCAGCACAAAGTAGGTGAGCTGATTTATAGAATTATGTATTGGAGTGTGGGATTTGCTTTGCTGGTTTGTATTTTCCTCAATATTTTTCCACATACATTTCTCTCAATATATGGGCAGGGTGAAGATTTTATCCAGGCAGCCATACCGGTACTGCGCATTGTATCAACAGCGCTTGTGCTGATGTCTGTGTCGGTGGTATGGATGAATGCAGTGACCGGAACAGGTAATTCAAAAATGAACCTGATCTCTGAAGTAGCCGCCATCAGTTTTTATTGTATTTATGTATATATGGTTTTGGAAAAAATGCATCTACCTATTACCTGGGGATGGGCCAGCGAATGGATCTATTGGACAACGATACTCATACCTTCATTCTGGTATATACGCAGTGGCCGGTGGAAGCAAAAAAAAATATGAAGAAAGTAACAATAGTATTAATCTGAGTTTGAGATTAAGTGGGTTTTTCCTTAACTCTATTGTTATTTGCATGAAGTATATGTTGACATAGGCAGCGGGCACTATCCTTTTAATTGATTCACCAGATCTACATACTTCTTCATCGCCTCCTCTTTGGGCATTCCCGTCAGTTTAGCCCAGGCTTCATGTTTAAACTTAGCCACAAAATCAAATACATTCTCAGGTCCGCTACCGGTATTGTCGCCATCAGTAGCCTGTTTATATAATGAGTAGAGTGTAAGTAACGTTTCATTATCAGGTTTTACCGCCAGGGTTTTGCTGGCTGCAGCAGCTTGTTCAAATAATTGTTGTAATTCCATAATCGTGTTTTGAGGTTGGGGTACTAAAGCGACATGAGTCCTGTTTATTGCAATGAATCCAGTAATTTTACACCTTCCGCTTTCAAAGCTATATCTTCTGTTGCCCGTACGGGTAATTTTACCAGTTTATTTAAAACCTCAATTGCCTGTGCTGGCTGCCGGTTGTCTTTATAGGCTTTGGCAAGATCAAGATAATTACTCACAAAATAGGGCTCCAGCATTTTGCATTTTTCCATATAACGAATGGCATCATCCAGGTTTCCCTCAGGTAATCCGCCATATAATAATTTTACGGCAATTTTTTTTATGCCTGATAAATTAGCCATTTCATAATGCCATTTACCCAGCGTATAATTTGCTTTGGCATGGTTGGCGTTTATTGCCAATGCCTTATCCGAATATTTTTTTACATCCTTAACATACGCTACTATTTTTTTATTCTCTGTTTCTATATCTGTCATTTTCCCAGAGGCCATGGCCATTGCATAATTGGCATCTGCATTTGTGCTGTCAGTATTGTAAGCTCTTTTGGCAAATGCATAAGCGCTTTCTGTATACAAGCGTTTACTGTTCTTATCCATTTGCCGGTTACTAAGCGATGCATTTAATTCCGCTAATTTTACAATCGCTTTCAACGTGGCAGGTTGCAGTATGAGTACCTGCTTGTATTTATCCAGGGCTTCGGTTTCTTTTTGTTGCTTTTCCAGATTATCTGCTTCTTTCAATAACACGTTAATATCCTGTGACTGGGCTGTGAGGGTCGCTAACGATAACATTACTGATAATAATAATTTCATGCTTTTTTTTTAGAGGTTCTTTCTTATCAATTCAAAACTCACTCCCACACTGCCCCGTAATTGTGAAACAGGTGGATATAATTTTCGGATTGAGATAGATACCTCTTCTGCAAGAGAAAACTGTGCCAGTATTTGCCGCGCAATGTCGGTAGCCAATGTTTCCAGCAAAGAAGTGGGAACCGCCATTCTTTTTTTTACCAATTCATAAACCGAAATATAATCCACCGTATCCGTAAGGTGTTTTACCGGCAATTGTTTTGGCGAATGCTTAATGGTAATATTCACCTCAAACTCATTGCCCAGTATTTTCTCTTCTTCGTAGATACCATGGTGTGCGAAGATGATTATATTATGGAGATGTATAGAGAGCATATTTCTTTGAGTTAAAAATTTGCATTAAGCGTATAAGGTTGAATATTTTTTAACTATTAATTTTCAACTCTTAACTTTTAATTATATCTCTAGGCAAGTCCTTGTGCACTTAAGTATCTTTCCGCATCCAGCGCCGCCATACAGCCACTGCCGGCAGCAGTGACTGCCTGTCGATAGTTTTTATCCTGCACATCTCCTGCTGCAAATACACCTTCCATATTGGTTTTGGTTGTACCCGGCACCGTTTGAATATAACCGGTCTCATCCATCTTTAACCATTCTTTAAAAATATCGCTGTTGGGTTGATGGCCAATGGCCACAAAGAAACCACTTACAGGTATTTCCTGTATTTCCTGTGTCTGGTTATTTTTAATGCGTACCGCTTCAACTTTCTTTTCGCCTAATATTTCTTCCGTATCCGTGTTCCAGTACACTTTGATATTGGGCGTATTTACTACCCTGTCCTGCATCACTTTACTGGCCCTCATTTTCTCTTTCCGAATAAACATATGAACGGTAGTGCAAAGTTTAGATAAATACAAAGCTTCTTCTGCTGCGGTATCTCCAGCGCCTACAATGGCTACCTCTTTTCCCCGAAAAAAGAAACCATCGCAAACGGCACAGGCGCTTACACCAAAACCATTCAAACGCTCTTCACTCGGTAGCCCAAGCCATTTGGCAGAAGCACCCGTACAAATAATTACGGAATCTGCTTCGATCAGTTTTTCCTCATCTATCCATACTTTGTAGGGCTGCTGTGAAAAATCAACTTTTGTAGCAAGGCCATACCGGATATCAGCGCCCATTCTGGCTGCCTGCTTTTCAAAATGCACCATCATTTCAGGACCCTGTATGCCATCGGGGTATCCCGGATAATTTTCCACTTCTGTAGTAATGGTTAATTGCCCACCTGGCTGAATTCCCTGATATAACAATGGTTTCATATTGGCCCTCGCTGCATAAATAGCAGCAGTATATCCTGCCGGACCTGAGCCGATAATTAACACATGAACTTTTTCTGTAGCTTCATTTGCCATACTGAATATTTATAAATTTAGACGAACAATAGTATTCTTCCCTTGCAGTTCCTCACTGCTGATTTTTAAATTTATTTATTTTGGGATGATCAGGGTTTTGTAATCAACGGCATACCCACAAAATGCACCCAGCGCCCCATTGCTGATATTTCCCAATACTTTACCCGGGGATGAAAAAGGATTACCAACTGATTGATAAGTAAACTCCCAGGTTCTCCAGAAATCATAACTCGCTTTGTCAATGTTACAATGTTTAAGCGTAACCGTATCACCTCTTTTAAAGTAGCCTTGCTCATCCCTCACTTGTTTTATATTCCTTGAAACACCTTTGCTTATTTGTACATCATATGTTTTTCCATCAACTATCTGGTCATCATATACACTATTAGTACCGGGATAAAATTCTTCTGAATTAACCTTCGTAAAATACCGGATATAATTGCCAAGTCCTGGTGGATCGGTAACTCTGACCATCAGGACTGCTTTTGTAGTATCCTGATTATTCGGTGCTTTTTTCCACCACAAAGAATCTACTTTTTTGGTTAGCAATGGAATAGTTGTATTACTGGTATATACCTGTGCGCCTGCTTCTATCTTCAAGTCATATTTTTTGCCAAACATACCTGTAAGCGCGGTCACCGATGTTGACTGATTAGTGGTATAATAATAAAAGATATAATTTCCCTGCCTGCTGGTTATTTCATTTAAGAGAACCGTTTTTGAACCATCGGATAGCGTAATTTTTGCACCATGAACATAGGAATTTGCAAGTACTACAGGGTCTATCTCAGAAAAATAATTCAGGGAAGTAGATAGTACCACAATGGGTGCCTGCCCTGATTCTATCTGCGCTTCTACCACCAGTTTTGGTTCCTGCAAATCCGGCTGTATGTTGATGGTTTTTGCACATCCGGCCAATGTTAGAATGCCCATTAAAATTCCTGCCCACTTTTTCATGGAATCAAAATTATAGGATGGAGGACTAATGAATTCTTTCATGTTATAATTATACCCTTACGATTTCTTATTCTTACTAAAAACCCCTCTGTTTGGCAGAGGGGCTTATTATTTGTATCGGGTTAGTGATTACCCTAAATAAGCTTTCAAGGCGTTACTGTAACGCGCTTTCTGCAAGCGCTTAATAGCTCTTTCTTTTATTTGGCGAATACGTTCCTTTGTCAGATCATATTTCATACCTATCTGTTCAATCGTTACGCCATTCTCACCATCCAATCCGAAATAAGCATTTACGATCTCGGCTTCACGCGGACTTAATGATTTAAGTACCCTGCGGATTTCTTCACGCAGTGAATCTTTCATCACATCCTCATCTGTATCATCACTGCCTTCCAAAAGATCACCCATAGCCACATCTTCTGCTTCGTGTACAGGAGCATCGAGTGATGTGTGACGGGTATTACTCTGAAAAATATTGTTGATCTCTGTTTCACTCATCTCCAATATCTCAGCCAGTTCTTCTGTTGATGGCTCACGCTCATGTTCCTGTTCAAATGCCATGTAGGCTTTGTTGGCTTTATTGTAGGTACCGATCTTATTTTGCGGAAGACGTACCAATCTGCCTTGCTCTGCCAATGCCTGTAAAATAGACTGGCGGATCCACCACACCGCGTAAGAAATAAATTTAAACCCTTTGGTCTCATCGAAACGCTGGGCGGCTTTAATCAAACCGAGGTTTCCTTCATTGATCAAATCACTTAAAGAAAGACCCTGATGCTGATACTGCTTGGCAACTGACACTACGAAACGTAAGTTCGCCTGTACTAATTTGTCCAATGCCCGCTGGTCGGCCATTTTAATACGCTGGGCCAGGGTAGTTTCCTCTTCGGGAGTGATCATCGGGATCTTAGAAATTTCCTGCAGGTACTTTTCTACGGCTTGCGAATCACGATTGGTAATCTGTGTAGCGATTTTGAGTTGCCTCATGGTGTGTTATTGCTTGTTATAGTGATAAACGAGTAAAAGACCTCTTTTGTTTCATAAACGTTGTAAAGAGAATCGTTAAATTTTCAATGGCTCCGTCAGAAGCCTGCAAAGGTACGTTGCAACATCGAGTTTTGCCAGCTTTTGTGGAAAAACTTAGTGAAATGGGTAAAAAAGCATGGTATGTATACTTGTGTCTGAATAAATTTATCGGCCAGTGAACCCTCAGAAACTTCTGTTTCCATATATCTTCGCAAACTTATGATAGATTTTCGTTCTGATACTGTTACCCGGCCTACCCTGGCTATGCTTGAAGCCATGATGAAAGCCCCTGTGGGAGATGATGTTTTTGGAGAAGATCCATCAATCAATGAACTGGAAGCTGTAAGTGCCGGACTTTTTGGTATGGAGGCGGCCATTTTTTGTCCGAGTGGTACTATGACCAATCAGATCGCTATAAAATGCCATACACAGCCCGGTGATGAAGTGATTTGTGACAGGCTATCACACATTTACCAGTATGAAGGAGGTGGCATTGCTTTTAATTCGGGTGCTTCAGTTAGACTGCTTGAAGGCGAGCGTGGCAGGATTACAGCAGATCAGGTAAAAGATGCCATCAATCCAGATGATGTTCATAAGCCCAGTACTACACTGGTTAGTTTGGAAAATACAGCTAACCGTGGCGGAGGAAGTTGTTATCATTTTGCTGATATAGAGGCTATTAAACTGGTTTGTTTGCAAAAAAATTTGAAACTGCACCTCGATGGTGCCCGGCTGTTTAACGCATTGGTGGCTAAAAATGAAACCTGTCGTCAGTATGGCGAAGTATTTGATACCATTTCCATCTGTTTGAGTAAAGGATTGGGAACGCCGGTGGGAAGCGTTTTAATCGGGCCAAAAGACCTGATTAAAAAAGCAAGAAGAATCAGGAAAATATTTGGCGGTGGAATGCGGCAGGCCGGTTTTATGGCAGCCGCGGGGATCTATGCATTGGAACATAATGTGGCGAGACTGGCAGAAGATCATCAACATGCGCAATTGATCGAAGCGGCACTAAAGGAAAAAGATTTTACCGGAGAGATTTTACCGGTAGAAACCAATATCATCATTTTTGAAGTGAAGGGCCGGTATACAGCCCAGGAGTTGGCTGCTAAAATGAAAGAACAAGGAATTTTTGTAATCGCTATTTCACCAAAACAGATACGCATCGTGGTTCATCTCGATATACGTTCTGAAGATGTAAAACATACCATCGATGTAATTAATTCGCTGTGATTAAAAAAGTTTGCAAGAGATATTTGAAGCGTACATTACCTAATCAGCAAAGCTATGTTACCCAGAATTAATCCAACGAATACACAGGCCTGGTTTTTATTAAAGAAGCACCATGAAGAAGAAATGAGTCGCCGTCACATGCGCGACCTTTTTGCTGCGGATCCGGAACGTTTCCAGAAATTTTCCATTACACTGGAAGATATCCTCTTTGATTATTCTAAAAATATTATTAATCCCAAGACCTTACAGTTACTGCTCCAATTGGCTGATGATTGTAAGGTGAAGGATGCCGTTCATGATATGTTTGCAGGTATCAGGATCAATGAAACCGAACAACGTGCTGTATTACATACCGCATTGCGAAATTTTTCTGATACGGTTATCCTGGTAGAAGGTAAAGACATTATGCCCCGTATACGCAAAGTGCAGGATCATATGAAAAGTTTCTGCGAGGAGGTTCATAGTGGCAAATGGAAAGGCTATACCGGTAAGAAAATCAAATACATTGTGAACATAGGTATTGGTGGTAGCGACCTCGGTCCCTTTATGGTAACGGAAGCGCTTCGCCCCTATTGGAAAAAAAGATATCGAAACTTTTTTTGTGAGCAATGTTGATGGAACGCATATTGCCGAAACACTTAAAAAAGTAACTCCGGAAGAAACCCTGTTCCTGGTAGCATCCAAAACATTTACTACCCAGGAAACCATGACGAATGCGCATACTGCCAGAGCCTGGTTTTTGGAAAAAGCAAAAGACCCGTCACAGGTTGCCAAACATTTTGTCGCGCTTAGCACCAACGAAAAAGAAGTAACGGCATTTGGTATTGATAAAGCAAATATGTTTGAGTTCTGGGACTGGGTAGGCGGCAGATATTCTTTATGGAGCGCTATTGGTTTATCTATTGCACTCACTATCGGGTATGATAATTTTGACTTATTGCTTAAAGGTGCTTATACAGCAGATGAACATTTCAGGAAAGAAAAATTTGATAAAAATATACCGGTACTAATGGCATTAATTGGCATCTGGTACACTAATTTTTTTGGTGCACAAAGTGAAGCCATTCTGCCCTACGATCAATACATGCATCGCTTTGCTGCTTATTTTCAGCAGGGAAATATGGAGAGCAATGGCAAAAGCATTGATCGCAGCGGCAACCCGGTAAATTATACCACGGGGCCGGTGATTTGGGGAGAACCCGGAACCAATGGACAGCATGCTTTTTATCAACTGTTGCATCAGGGTACTGACATTGTACCTGCCGAATTCATAGGTTTTAAGCAGTCCCAATTAGGAGTGGATCTGGTAGTCCAGGGATCAACATCACAGCAGAAGCTATTGGCAAATCTGCTGGCTCAGATGGTTGCCATGGCAATAGGCCATTCCTCAGAGAACCCAAATAAAAATTTCCCTGGTAATCGTCCATCCTGCCTCTTGTTGGCGCATAGACTTACACCACGCATAATGGGAACACTCCTTGCTGTGTATGAGGCAAAGATTGTTTTTCAGGGATTTGTCTGGAATGTTAATTCTTTTGATCAGGAAGGTGTGCAATTGGGGAAAGTCCTTGCCAGCAAGTTCCTTCAGGCC
>JBBRHM010000091.1:0-14867 GCA_038222655.1 Chitinophagales bacterium
CGGCACGCCGTCTGAAGAGACAGTTAACAGCGTTTATACGGTTACAGGTTATAATGTATATGGCAGCAGCTCAGCAAATCTTAGCATTGATGTATCTGTACAACCGGGCAATGCTTTAAGTTTTGACGGATTTGATGACCGCGTTATTATTCCTGATGCGGAGTCACTAAAATCACCGGTGGTTTCTCTTGAGCTATGGGTGAATTATAAAAAAATTAAGACAAATTTTGGCCGGGTTATCGTAAAAAGAAATGATCTCCCCTGGTATGATGATAGCTATTCAATAGGGGTAGATAGTAACCAGCGATTTACAGCGGGCGTTTGTTCGGGTTCGGGTCTTGCGTCGGGACAAAAATTTGCTGTACAACAAGAGAAGATTATACCCGATACATGGTATTATGTGGCAGCCGTATTTACGCAGGATAGCTTGAAATTATATGTAAATGGAATATGGCAGCAGTCTACCTATACGGGTTTCCCATTAAGTTACGGCAGCAATAGTTTGTTTCTTGGGTTTGATGAAAAAATGATTTTTGAATTGGATGAGGTAAGGATATTTAATACAGACAGATCGGCGCAAATACCGGCAGATATGTACAATACCCTTTCGCCGGCAACAGAAGGTCTGGCAGCCTATTATAATTTTAATACCGGTAAGCCCGGTGGACAGAACAGCGGCCTGTTTTCGTTAACCGATCTTACTTCAAATGGTAATAATGGCGTACTAAGTAATTTTCGGCTATCGGAGGGCAAAGGCTCTAACTGGGTAAAAAGCTATGCAATGATGATACCCGATGCACAACAACCTATTCATATAGCAGATAGAGGTTTTACAGCTGCCTGGATAAAACCAATTTTTTGTGAGGCTAGCCATTACTTGCTGGATGTTTCTACCCGTTCCGATTTTGGTTCGTATGTTCCGGGGTTTGAAGCATTACCTGTTGCCAGCACTTCTCAGCAAATTACCGGGCTACATCCTGATACCACTTATTACTATCGAGTAGCCGTTGAAAAAAATGCCGACGGTGTTACGGGGGGATATTCACATATTATCAGCGTCACGACTAAAAAATAAAAATCTCTGCAAAGAAGACCGGGATCAATAATTTTTACATTGAATGAAGTAAAAAGAAGAATATAATTGACAATTTTTATTTCGCCCTGTTAATATTCAGCAGATTCATGATGCTTTGAAATATTTGTTTTATATCCTCAATCGAGTTTGGCTTTGTGTAATACGCCCATGCCTTCAAATTATTTGCAAGGATAATTTCTGTATCCATTTTTGCGGTTGATAAAAATAAAAAAGGAGCCTCGTTTACCGGAGTGTTGGTTTTTAATAACTCAGTTCTCAGTTGAAAGCCATCCAGTTTTGGCATATTAATATCGCATAGAATAAAGGCAGGATGTATAATGGCCGTTCTTAAATAATCCAGCGCCTTAAGGGAATTATTAAAAGTGATAATTGGGTGGGGAAAGCGCATTTCAATTACTATATCCCTGAATAATTCAAGGTCTTCCATGTCATCATCAATTATGACGATTGGTTCACTTTTCATGTCCTGGCAGTTAGTACATAAAGGGCGTAAATAAAAGATAGCAGCCGTTACGTTACCTAAAATATATAGTTTTCAACTTAAATGCAAATTTATTCGGGCTAAAGAAGGAAGGCTAACTGCCGGTTTAGTAATAATATTTTTAGAAAATGGTGAGCAAAATTTTGTAGCTACTTTAGCTACCCTTCTTTTGTAACGGAAGGGTTTATTGGAAAGAGTCGTTTAATGGGTACCGTTCACTTGATTTAATTCGCATGAATTATTTGAAAAATTAATTGCGCAGCTTACATACATGATGCATATAAGATTATACCACCAAAAAAAGCGCCCTTATAAATAATTATTATAGGGCGCTTGTATTTTTATATTATTACATATTCATCAGACAGTGGCTTCAATGTAAGAACCCTTTGAAACAAAACCATGAGCGGAATCACTACTTATAAAATCGATAAGATCCTGGTTCAGCCTTTCTTTTTCAGTAATAAAGAGACCATGGGGAGCGCCTTCATATATGATAAGCTGTGCATCTTTAATAAGGGTAACGGCTTTTTTTGAAGAAATATCAATCGGTACTGTTTTATCATCATCACCATGAATCAGTAAGGTAGGTATATCAATCGCGGAGCAATCATTTCTGAAATCTGTTTCTGAGAATGCGCGTACACAATCTATTGTGGATTTTTGTGTGGCCTGTAAGGTTAGCCCATGTGTCCATTGCAACAGTTCATCACTAATGGGTTGGCTTAACATACCCACACCAAAAAACGCTTTACCGAAACCTGTTAAGAATTGCGGACGGTCCTCGGAGATTTTTTCTACCATATCATCAAATAATTCCCGTGGAGCTCCATCTTCATTGTCAGCTGTTTTAAGCATAAAAGGAGTTACTGCACTAACCAATACTGCTTTGCTGATTCTTGCGGAGCCGTAATTGGCCAGGTACCGTGCCACTTCACCGCCACCCATAGAAAAACCAACCAGTGTAACATCACTTAAATCAAGTGTGTCAATGAGAGATTTAAGATCTGCAGCCAGCGTATCATAATCATAACCTGTCCATGGTTTTTCCGACTGTCCAAATCCACGCCTGTCGTAGGCAATGCATCTAAAATGTTTAGGAAGTTCTCCCAACTGGTATTCCCACATCTGGTGTGTAGAGGGCCAGCCGTGAATAAAGATTACGGGTTTTCCTTCTCCCAGGTCCTGGTAAAATAGTTCAACCGGGTTTTCATCCATTGTTTGTATGTAAGGCATAATAAAGTTTTATCAGTAAGTAAAAATATAATGCCGGGTTAGAGAGGGTGGAATACGCAGAAATAAGTACGGCATGGGCAAGGTAATACCCAGTATGTTGCTTGCGGGGAAAAACAGAAGTAACCATTCCCTTCCGGTATAAGAAGAAAATGTAAAGCAAGTATCGCAAGGTTAGCAAAGGCCCGCAAGGGTTTGAAGAAAGAAGTGGGACACAATAAAAAAAGCTATCCCTGTAATGCAGGAAAAGCTTTTTGGTACAAACAGTTACTATAATATTATCGTATCTGACCTCTTATTAAGCCAGAGCCACGGAGGGTAGAATGTGCATTAACGTATAAAGCTCCCGTTAATAAAGTATTGTAGAAAGCATCATCAACAGAAACGGTTTTAAGCGTACCAAAATCGGCGCTACTTGAGTAAAAACCTAAAATTACAGGGCCACTTACGGCCGAAGTGCCGGAGTGAAAATGGGCAAACGTCATTGCATCGCCCGCTTCCAGGTTGGTTGCGGTTACTTTTACATATAATTTTTTGTTTTCTGTCATGCGTATCACAGCAAGACCGGTAGCTGTTGTAGTAACGGAGGGTACTTCGCTTGTTCCATTTAAAACAACATCTGCTGCAAACACTACTTTGCTATCCACCTGTCCACGGATTAATCCTCCACCTACCTGTGTTGTATGCACATTTACATAGCTTTCCATATTTTTAAGGGTATCGGCCTGGCCTGCTGATAACTTAACCGAACCCGTAACGGTAGAGCCGGAAAAGGTTCCTTCTAATGGAATAAAAATAGGGCCGCTTACACCCGCATTGCCAAAGTGTATATGTGCCGCTTTAAGGGCATCAGATGCAGAAAGGTTTGCAACTGCTATCGTATAATTGAGTGTATTATCACTTAATAACTGCAGATCTGCAGTGGCCGTTTCATTTCGGCCAGCAGGAGCTGTGGGAACTTCGAATTTTGCACTCATACCCACATTTGCGGTCCAGCTTACTGTTGGGGCGGGGGTATCATTGCTTTTGCTACAGCTCATAAATTGTGTGGCACATAGGCTTAGTGCCAGAAAAAGGATACTTTTTTTCATAAATCTTTAATTTATTACCTGTACGAGCCATTTTAACAAACAGTTGGCTGTAACCAAAAATAAATTTCTGTGAGGAAGCAGTGATATGTGTAAAGCACATACTTGAATATTAATCTTAGATTGAGAAGTAACTACTTCCCGCGCATGTACTTAGAAAAAAGTGCCCGGCTCCAATAGTTACTATTTAATTCTATAGTATTCTCCATACAGGGTAAAAATGTATGGAATTTATTTTTAAAAAGTAAGAAGGATGGATGCCAAAGTATATAAAAATTTAATTGACCCATCTTCTTCAATATTTATGCAATCGCCCTTTGCTTTTTCTATTATGAAAGGAGAAGATCTGGTAATAACCTTTGCGAATGACAGGATGAAAGATTTTTGGGGGAAAGGAAATAATGTGGAAGGAAAAACCCTGCTGCAGGTTTTGCCAGAACTGATAGACCAGCCGTTTCCCAAGATGATTGCGAATGTTTATCACACAGGCATCCCTTTTTGCGCCAATGAAATTCTTGCCAGATTAGCGTACGCCGAAAAAGTAGAGGATAGGTATTTCAATATTGTCTACCAACCCTATACTGAAGCCGATGGTTCCATCTCGGGAGTAAGCACCATTGCCTATGACGTATCAGAACTGGTACTTTCCCGCAAAAGTTCGGAAGAAAACGAACGGCGTTATCGCAATATGATTTATTCTTCACCTTCGTTAATTGCCATATTACATGGAGAAGAAATGATTCTTTCAGTTGCCAATGACGCCATCCTGGAACAGCTGGGTAAGGGCAGGGAAATTATTGGGCAACCCTATTTTGTAGCAAATCCGGAATTGAAACAACAGGGACTTGATGTTATTTTTAAAGAAGTTTTTGCAACTGGCGTTCCCTATCAAACTTTGGAAACCCCTGTGTTTTTGATACGAAATGGAAAGAAGGAATTATCTTATTACAACTACATGGTTCAGCCGCAGCGCAACATTAATGGCGAAATAGAGGGCCTCGCCATTATTGCCACCGAGATAACGCCACAGGCATTATCCAATAAAAAAATAAAAGAAAGTGAAGAGCGGTTTCGGCTTTTGGTAATGCAGGCGCCTTTAGCCATTTGTGTATTGCGGGGACAGGATTATATGATTGAAACCATCAATGAAAGAATGGTTGAAATGTGGGACAGAAAAATAGAAGATGTATTACACAAACCCGCTTTTGATGTACTAACAGAACTCAGGGACCAGGGATTTAAAGAACTGCTGGACAGTGTTGTTACTACTGGGGAGCGGTTTGTAACCCAGGAGCTTCCCATTAATTTATGGCGCAAAGGGCACTTAGAAAATGCTTTTGTAAAATTTGTATATGAGCCATTGCGTGAAGCGGATGGAACCATAACCGGCGTGATGGCGTTAGCGCATGAGATTACTGACCAGGTGGTTGCAAGGAAAAGAATGGAAGCGCAGGCACAAATGCATGATGATATGCTTATGACTGCGCCGGGCTTTGTATGCACGCTTCGGGGCCCCGATCATGTGTATGATTTGGTAAATGAACAATACCAGCAGTTATTTGGGAAACGAAAAATTAAAGGCAAACCCATTATGGAGGCGCTTCCCGAATTAAAGGGCCAGGGAATTGATGTGTTGCTTGATAAAATTTATAACACCGGCGAAACCTATGTGGGCTTTGATATTCCCATTACATTAGCCCGTGATGAAGGTGAGGTTCCTGAAATACGTTATTTCAATTTTAGTTACCAACCCATGTATGATGAGAATAAAAAGATTTATTCCATTTTGGTTTTTGGTTACGAAGTAACACAATTGGCTATCGCAAAACATAAAATTGAAGAAAGCGAAAAAAAATTCCGGCTGCTCACGGATGCCATGCCTCAAAAAATAACCAATGCCGATGCAGAGGGTAACATGTTTTTCTTTAACCAGCAATGGACAGAGGAAACGGGATACAGCCTGGAAGATTTAAAAGACTGGGGATGGGAGAAAACAATGCACCCGGATGATTTAGCGCAAATGAAACACAGCTGGATGGAAGCAGTGAGTTCCGGTTCTGTTTTTGAAGTTGAATGTAGAATTTTACATAAAGATGGCGGCTACCACTGGAACTTAAGCCGCGCAGTTCCTGTTAGAGATGTAAACGGAAAAATAACGATGTGGATAGGTACCAATACTGACATCAATGAACAGAAAGAACAAAAAAATGTTTTAGAAAATGCAGTAAAAGAAAGAACCCAGCAATTAGAAGAGACCAACAGGGAGCTTATTCGGCAAAATGATGAGACGGCAAAAAGATCAGCAGAATTGCAGATTGCCAATAAAGAACTGGAGGCATTTACGTATATATCAAGTCACGATTTGCAGGAGCCACTTCGAAAAATACAAATCCTGTCAGACCGAATTCTCCAAAAGGAAAATCAAAAGTTATCAGCATCGGGCAAGCAGTATTTTGAACATATGCAGAATGCTGCTAACCGCATGCAAATACTTATAGAGGATCTGCTGGACTTTTCCCGTTTAAGCACAACTGATATAACATATGAAAAAACCGACTTAACACAAATTATCGAAGAAATTAAAATGGAACTGAAAGAAACGATGGAAGAAAAAAAAGCCGTGATCGATTTTACCGATACGTGTGAAATAACGGTTATTCGCTTTCAGTTCCGCCAGCTCTTTCAAAACCTTATCAGCAACTCACTCAAGTTCTCCAGCCCCGGCATACCCCCACATATAGTAATAAAAAGCAGTATGATATCTTCGGCAGATATACAAATGGATATAGTGCTGCCAGAAAAAGAATACTGCCATATTATGGTATCTGATAACGGTATCGGTTTCAAACCCGAATACAATGAAAAGATATTTGAACTGTTTCAGCATTTACACGACAAAGAAACCTATAAAGGCACCGGAATAGGGCTGGCCATTATAAAAAAGATTGTAGATAATCACAGAGGGTTTATCAGAGCAGAAGGTAAACTAGGTAAAGGGGCAACTTTTCACATTTATATCCCTATTTTGTGAACCAATGATGCAAGAACCCCTGTATATCCTACTAGCTGATGATGACGAGACTGACCGGCTTCTTTTTAAAGAAGCCTTTGAAGAATTGAAAATGAAAACCATGGTAACCATGGTTAATGACGGCGTAGCATTGATGAACTATCTTATTGACAGTAAGAATACGCTCCCTCATCTGCTGTTTCTCGATCTTAACATGCCGCTTAAAAACGGGTTAACCTGCCTGAAAGAAATAAAAAGTATAGAAAAATTAAATAAAATTTCCATTGCTATTTATTCTACTTCCGCATCTGAAAAAGATATGGAAGAAACCTTTCTTGGCGGCGCCAATGTGTATATTAAAAAACCAAATGACTTTCATAAGCTTAAGAAAGTTTTGGAAAAAGCCATTCTAACCAACTACATATACCAGGATCCTCCCTTTAATAAAGAAAATTTTTTATTAAGTATTTAATGTGATGTGCTATTAAAATATTCAATTAAAACGCCATTTAAATATATAAACTCAGAATTTGAGAATGATTGATAATAGAAATCTAATCAGTCCCTGTGGACGGGCCTCTTTGGGTTCGGTGTCAAGCGAAAGCGTTGACAGATCAGATCATGCGAAGCAGATCTGATCAGAGGCCAAAGCAGCCCGGTAACAGGGACGGGGCCCAGCGGCCGGGAGCGACAAAGAATTTCGATTAAGCGTAAGTTTCATTTTCAATACAACAATAATTTAAGTATTTAAATCTTACGCAAGCCCAGTAGTTCAGTAGAGTTATTAAAATCTATATGCCATCGCAACTGTTAAGCTGTTTTTGCCTGTAAGCTATGCTTCCATTTATCGAGCCAGATTTTCCTTTCGTGTAAACCCGTAGTACCGCCATTAATGCAAACAGTTACTTTATGTATATCGTCTGTATCTGCCATCGCATTGCAGTTACTTTCTTTCCATTCTGTCAATGCTGCTTTAATGCCATATTGCAAATCACTTAAGAGGTCGGGATTCGTTAGAAGTCTGTCATCATTAAATATTTTGTTGCTCATACGCGCATAATTTTCTCTTCCTGTGGTTTGCATGGGCCCACGTCCCCTGAAAGTATAACCATCATTTGTTTCCACTCCGCCGTTGCCCATTCGGTTAGCATATACATAGTTAGCCAGTTTTTTTGCATCGTTAATATACTGTTGCGCAAACTCAATAGTGGCAAAACGTTTGGGCCACACCATCATTAACCTTGCCGGTCTGGTGTAGCTAAGGCTTTCTGTACCGATGGTAAACCCATCAGACTCATGACATACCTGTGCCATAAAATGTGCGATGCGTAAAAAGGTATCTATATGGTATAAGGGAAGGGCAGGACCAACATTTGTCAGCACATTATTTTGTAAGCTTTGCCTGATACCCACCTCCTGCAAATTTTTTAAGGTTATTTCCATGACTATGATTATGAATGAAAAGCTAGTTTAAAAAACAGGGTAGAGAAATTCCAAGAAAACCTATAGCATCCGGACTGACTAAGGAATCCTATTTCTTGTTTAAGAACATCGGGGGCCGATTGTTTTATTAACTGCCAAAAAGCATGATACGATCATCAATGAATAATGGCATAAAGAAGCTACTTTTTCTCTGAAAAAGCAAGTAAGTGTTGCATTTTATTTCTACAGATCTTATCCTTTGCAGAGGTAAGTGTACAGAATCATCAATGCTTTATTTATCTTACAGTACCGGTACAGAAAACCGGTAATCGTTATGGATTCTTTTACCCATATTGCACTAGGCGCCTGTATTGGCGAAGCTTTTTTTGAAAAAGGCTTTGGTAAAAAAGCAATGCTATGGGGCGCATTGGCACAAAGTATACCGGATATAGATTTTATTGCATCTACCTGGTTAAACACAACAGAAAACCTGCTGGCACATCGGGGTATTACCCATTCTCTTTTATTTGCGGCACTAATTATTCCTTTATTTGCTGTAACGGCAGACAGGGTTCACCGTCCACACAATATCTCTTTCAGAAAATGGTTATTATTTTTTACAACAGAAGTAATCGCACATTTATTACTTGACGGATGTAATAACTATGGTGTGGGATGGCTTGAACCATTTGATCATGTCCGCTATTCCTTCAACACCATCTATGTAGCAGATGCATTCTTTTCGCTGTGGCCGGGTATTGCCTTTGTGATACTGGTGATATTAAACCGGGTTCACCCTGCACGTATATTCTGGTGGAGGTTTGGGGTGCTGCTGCCGCTGTTATACCTGGGCTACAGCAGCTGGCATAAAATAAATATTAACCGCGATGTAAAAGAAATATTGGTTGCACAGCATATTCCTCATCAACGGTATTTTACTACACCGGCACCCCTGCAAAACTGGTTATGGTATGTAGTAGCCGGAAATGATACCGGTTATTATGTAGGGTTTCGTAGTGTATTTGACAGTAAAAAGAAAATAGATTTTCAGTATTTCCCGCGTAAAGATTCTTTGTTGAAACCTTTTACGGGAGAAAAGGATATTCAAAATCTTATTCGGTTTTCTCAACAGTTTTTTACGATGGAAAAATGGGGTGATACCCTTGTGTTTAATGATCTTAGGTTTGGACAGATTATTGGCTGGCAAAATCCCCAGGAAAAATTTGTATTCCACTACTTTCTTCACCAACCGCGTAATAATATGCTGGTAGTACAAAGGGGGAGATTTGCGAAATGGGATAAAGAGGTAGTAAGCTCTTTTTGGAAAAGAATACAAGGAAATTAGGGATGCTTTATCTCATTGGTTTATCCCTTCTGTTTAAAATAAAAAGTAAATACATAGATGCCCACTTTAACGAACTGGTAAGAGAACCATCTTCCCAGCCGACTGAATATATTTCTTTTTTGGGCATTTTTCTCTGCACTGATGTGTATACAATCCTTGTTAATAATCTTTTCTAATGTTTGTCTTACTTCTTTGGCAAAACCTGCATCACGCACATCAAGGTTAAGTTCAATGCTTGCATAGGCGCTGATATTATTAATATTGAAAGAACCGCCGGTCATCCATGTATCATCACAGGTGGCGATCTTGCCATGCAGCACTGTTTTTTGGTATTCGTATAGTTCAATATTATGCCGTAATAGCCAGTCATATAACCAGCGCTCTGCATTTTTGGCGATGGGCACATCCGAAACGCCGGAAGTAATTACCCGTATGTTAACGCCCCGTTTGGTGGCGCGAACCATTTGTCTGCGTATCCGTTTTCCAGGTAAAAAATAACTGCATAAAATAGTTACCTGCGATTGCGCACGCTGCAACATCTCAATATAGGTTGAAGAGATTTCGTTCTTGCGAAGAACCCAATCATTGCGCCGGATTCTTACTTCACGATCTTCAGATGCAGGAATAGACAGCACCGGGTTTTGCACACATGAGACGGTAACTTTCTGGCGTGTATAACCCATCCATAAGCTGCTGCAAAGTATGCAGAGGTGTTTGGCAGTTGTGCCTTCTACGTGTATGGCAAAATCAAGCCAGGCAGGTATACCTGGCATATCGTTATAACGGTCGGCAATATTTACACCCCCTACCATTGCATAGCTTGCATCGGCCACGGCTATTTTATGGTGCATGCGCCTGCCGAAGTAAAAACTACGACTGCGAAAAATAGGTTCAAAAAATCGGAAATGAATACCGGCTTTTTTCAGTTGCGCAATAAAATTGTCTGAGATATCCTTTGATGCATACCCATCCAATACGAGGTATATGGCCACACTCCGGCTGGCTGCTTTTATAAGTGCCTCTGCTACCCGCTTGCCGGTTTCACCTTTATCATCAAAAATATAGGTCTGTAGGTGAAAGCTTTTTTGGGCGTTGCCGATCATATCAATAAGGGTATCAAAATAATCCTTCCCACCCCTTACCAGCCTGGTGCGGTTACCCGGTGAAAAGACATTGGGAACTTTCTGTTTTTTTCGCGTCATAACTATAACAGGGTATGTTTTTTTTGCCTCTCTAAAATGAAGGTATGCGTAAAAAATTGTGCCTATACGAAGAGTCCGCTCCTTTTTTCTATCCGATGGCATAATTGTTATATAATAATTGTAAACAGAAGTGTATGCCAGATAAAGAACAGCCCAGTGCTCCGCCTGATATGCCGGTACCGGATAAGCAGCCTGAAATAAATCCGGCAATAACGCCGGATATTCCGGAAATACCACATGATACGCCTGAAATTATTCCGGAAGAACGCCCAGCCGAAAATCCACCCCCGGAAATTCCTCTGCCACCGGGAACTAATAGGTTGTAATTGTAGCAGGCATTAAATCTCAATATTATGTGACGATAGTCTGTACTTTTTAATGCGCATACGTCAGTAAATTAAAGTTGGTTGCAGGGATAGCTTTTGCTGTTACTGCATTTCTAATAGCCTCATCTATCACTACGCAGGGTTTGCCCTTTCCCTTTTTATTTTTATCTTGTTTGTTCCCCCTTATACAGTGGTAAGCACTGATTGTATTTCTATAGCTTTTTATGTAAGCGATTACTATTTTTAAAACAGATCCCATGTCTGATGTTAAGCTTGCCGTGGAAGATTTTACCAACCACCCCATTATACTGGAGTGCTTGGTCCAACTTCGTACAAAATTCAATGATAATAATCCATTGATCGTTTCAGATGTATTGGATGGCGATAATCATCAATACGTAAACCTTGTACAGAAAGGTGGCGGCGTATTGGGAATTGCGTTGGTGGGCTACACCTATATACTGGAACAAATGGGTATACGGTTTATCAGGCTGGCGGGTACCAGTGCAGGGGCAATCAATACGGCATTTATGACCGTAACAGGTAATAGTAAAGCAGATGCTAAATCAGTACTTGTGCTGCAGGAAATATGCGACCTCGATTTTTTCAGCCTGGTTGACGGGCCGCCTGCAGCACGAATGATCATTAAACATTTTATTACCAATAAAAATTTTACGGGCAAAGTAAAAAAATGGATCAAAGGTATTTTGCTCACACTTATTATTTTCTTAACCGGTGATTTTATTTTCCTCAGCCTTCAGCATACCCATCCACGAGTGGCAGTACTGACCAAACTATTCTTTACATTAACGGGGTTATTGTTATTATTGATTATTTTTTTAGCTGTGTACCTATCGTCATTACTGAAACGATTGAAAAACACGGGATTTGGTATTAATCCCGGGGATGTTTTTTACAACTGGATAAAGAAGCGGCTTATTCATTATGGTGTAGTTACCGTTACAGATCTCTGCAGCAAAGCTTCTTTGCCTGTTCCGGGGCTTCATCTCCGGCCCGGCGTTACGAATACCGAAGAAGTAAATGGGCTTACCGGTGATGTTACCTTTATTACTTCTGAGCTGGTTACCCAGAATAAAATTCAGTTTCCAGAAATGTGGAAATATTTCAGAAAGGATATCAATGCCCTGCAACCGGCAGGTTTTATCAGAGCCTCCATGTCTATACCTGTTTTTTTCGAATCCTATTTTATTGACGATATACCCTGTACGGATCCTGCTATTCAAAAATTATGGCTCGATAATCTGAATGAAAATAATCCGCCATCCACCGCACGTTTTGTTGACGGAGGCATCCTGTCAAATTTTCCTCTCAGCATTTTTTTCAATCCCAAAATTCAAACCCCGCGCCTGCCATCATTTGGTATTGACCTGGATGATAACCTGCCGGCTAACTATATTCTAACAGATCCTATTAAGAACTCAGACGCAAAAAAAATTACTGATAAAAAAACAAGTAATAAAAAAGAAGATGATGCAGGTCACCATGCTGCATCATGGACGCTTGCCGGATATTTCATTCGTATGCTGAACACGATTAGGGGATATTATGACAAAGACTTTTTATTAAAAAATAAAGTGTTTCGTAAAGGCATTGGTATTGTTCCGCTCGGAGGGTATAACTGGCTCAATTTCTTTTTACAAAAGGAAGATAAAATAAACATGTTCCTCTGCGGTGCACGGGCAGCTCAGCAATTTCTGGAAAAATTTAACTGGGATGATTATAAAAATGCAAGGAATGAAATGATGCAACAAATGCAAAGCGAGATGCCTAAGTCTGCTAATGGGGAGCAGACAAAAAACATTACTGAAAAATAGAACGCTACAAAAGGGTATTATACATATTGGGCCAATGTTGCCATCAGTGAGGGTGCTGTCATTACCCCACTCTGCCGCCATGTAGCAACGCCCTCTCGAAAAAGGATTAGCGTGGGTACACTTTGAACTCCGTATGCATTAGCTGTTTGCGGGCTTTTATCAATATCAATCTTAATAATAGTAATTCGATCGCCAAGATTTCGTTTTACCTGTTCCAGAACAGGCGCCATCATTTTACAGGGCCCGCACCAGGTGGCAGTAAAATCAACCAATACGGGTTTGCCGGAGCTGATAAGTTGTTGAAAAGCATTCATAATAGCATATCATTTAATTACTTCCTACCCTAACTACAAAATAAAGTAACGCGATAAAGTACCTTACAAAAACAAAGGTGTACTTCCTTCGAAATACACCTTCCTTGAATGCTTACCCCCTTACGTTTTTTATGAAGTTTTCCATTACGAAAGTTCATTAAATTGTATGAGGGAATCACAATCTATG
This sequence comes from Chitinophagales bacterium, assembly GCA_038222655.1. Classification (GTDB taxonomy): domain Bacteria; phylum Bacteroidota; class Bacteroidia; order Chitinophagales; family Chitinophagaceae; genus Sediminibacterium. The sequence continues at coordinate 13,540 of JBBRHM010000091.1, forward strand.
TACTTATTGAATTACGAATATCATGCCAGCTAATAACCATCGGCGTTGGAGCAGAGCTGAATAATTATGAGTAATTAATTACACATAAAGATGATCAACTGCAGGTTCCGGAATTAATCTTATTTTGTAACTAATATTTGCGTGACTGTAGCGTGGCGAAACCCTTTTTATATGTGGTGGAAATATCTTGTTGTTTTTTTCAGTGCTTTTGTATTTGATGCCTCGCCCATCCCGCTACCTCCGGCTTTTACCGCAATGATATTCTGGCAGATAAAATTTAATTTACCTATCTGGCCTGTAATTATTATTGGCGTGATAGGATCAATAGCAGGGCGCTACACACTAACCTTATATATATCTTCTCTTTCCGGAAAGATATTTAAGCAAGAAAAAAATGAACAGGTTCAGTTTCTGGGAGAAAAATTAAAGAAGGGATGGAAAAGTCATCTGTTTGTATTGATCTATTCCCTTTTACCGGTTCCAACCACACCGTTATTTCTAGCTGCGGGAATGGCTAAATTAAAGCCTTACTATATTCTACCCGCTTTTTTTGTGGGTAAATTTATAAGCGATGCTTTAGCAGTAATTATAGGCAAGTATGCTGCAGAAAATACAGGACACTTATTGCAGGGTGCCCTTTCATGGAAATCTATACTTGGGTTAACGGTAGGACTTATGATGGTTATGGCTATATTATTTATAGACTGGATTTCTTTGTTGAGATATAAAAAATTTAAACTGGATTTTCATATCTGGAAATGAGTACAAGTATAGCGCCGTTTTATTATTTTTATAGCAACCATAGTCCAAACCCTAAATAACAAGCTCATTCGTGTATAAGAAAAAGCCCGGTATTGATATCATCGGCAAAATATTAGACGCTCTGTATGAGCATAATTCCGATGCATTATTTGTAATGAGCCTGATGCACCAATACGAGGAGCGCGGAAGCCTTAGCAAAAAGCAATTGCAGGGATTATACCAAAAAGCAAGCAGGGTTAAAGAGATACCACCTAATTGGCTGGGTACCCTGGAGGCTATCTTACTTAAAATGCCTACCCGGTATAAATCAACAGAAGAAATTGCCCCGTCACCTATTTATCAAAAAAACGAAGAAGCTGGCAAACAGATGGCTGCTATTCTTGCAAAATTCCCACAACATAAAAGGGTATTGTTCCTGTGGTCAAAATATGAGAACAATGAAACACTTTCTAAAGAGGAAATAGCTGAGTTGAAAAAATTCTCCAAACTGCCAGGGGTGGGTGATTAATAAAAGAAAGGGTAATTAGTAATAGGTTGCTGGCAGCGTTTATCTGATCGTACTTAAG
>JBBRHM010000092.1:0-14811 GCA_038222655.1 Chitinophagales bacterium
ATATGGGCCGCAGGACATATCGTTAACACATCATTGAGCATCTGGTAACCGCCGCAACTGCCTAAAAGAATCACTTTTGCAGAAGACGCCAGTTTGGAAATAGTTGATTTTAAATAATAGCTGTGTCCCCGATGAATTACAATACTGGGCTCAAGCCCTTTTTCCTCTAAGTAACTGATCAGGCTATCTTGTGCCTCCGCATCCAGGTCCTTTTTTTCATCCAGGGGGAGGTTAGCATAAATGGTTACGGGAGTACCTTTTACCGAGGATACTTCTACCCAGTTTGGTTTTTTTACAATCTTCCAGTTAGCATTTCTGAACCTGCTGAGAAAAGCATTGAATACGTTCATTCCATCTTTATCACCGTAAAAAAATTGTTGCATCACAATTCTTCCTGATGTATCCCTCAGTAGTTTATTAGGCATAAAATAGATGGGGTTAATACCCAGGTTTGCAGAAACATCTACTTTTTCAGGAGAATCCATAGAAAGGAAAATAGTATTCAACAGACTGTAAATGATCTGCCCTCTTTTGTCGCGCCGTTGTTCATTTTCTTTCAGGTCCTGCTGCACTTCTGCCAGAATCAGTTTACGGATATTGGGATTATAAATACTTGCATAAGAATCTGCCACATCCACTGCATCTTCAAGGTTCTTGGTTTTTTCAAGGCCATGCACAAAACTCTGCATCAGTTTTTCAGCAGTAGATTTTTCCATTTTATCCAGGAAATTATCGAGGGTATTATAAGCCGCACACATTTTAACAAACTTCTTATAATAATCATTGTGTACCAGGGCAAATAAGGTATCAGATTTTGCCGTGCGCATTTTCTGAAATATCCTGGGATAAACACCGCTTACAAAACTGGAAGTATAAATTTCTTCTTCGCCCAGTACTGCAAGATAATACAGCTCCTGAGGCTTGAGGCCCTCTAACTTTTTAAATCGCACATTCAGGTTCTGCTCATCATGCAGTGCATTAATTTCGTTTATATAAATTTCAATGGCCTTGGCCTGAAGCTTATTAGTAAGTACCTGAGCGGCCATCGGCGTATCGCCAAGCTGCATGCGCTGGGCATAACTTATCCTTGTTTTCACCAATAATTTATAATAGTCGCCTGATGAATCCCTTACCACAAATGGGGTAATAGAATCGATGGTAATCTTATTATGATATAGATCATCTATAAAGGGAAAATACATCCTTCCCGTTTTCATAGCGGCAAGTCGGGCAATAATTTTTACAAGCGGATGCTTAATAGATTGAATTTTTCTACCCAATGCATTGGGTACAGAAGCGAAATTGTATAATTCGTCCTGGTCGTTAAACGCTGCCTGAATAATAAGGCTGTCTGCATAAGAATTATTGGGATAACGGGTAAGTATTTTGAGGCAGTTACCCGGCTCGCGCTGACAGGCTTTTAATACGAGGACATCTTTTGCTTTAGTAATGCCTTTATTTTCTTTCAGCGCATAATTTTCAACCAAAACATTACCGATAGATATTTCATTATCAGCAATAACAGGGGCAATGGAATTTCCGGTCAGGTCTGCCTTCATGGCATCGTCGTAAGCTTTAACAAGGGCAGGTAAAAGCGTAGGGGCGATGGTGCGGGCCCTATAACCGGAAATGAAAGCAGTAAGCATTTCATTAATACCCCTTAACCATTTGAATTTGGCATTGTCATCCAACGAAGAATTTAATTCTACACTGGCCCTCATATTATTGACGAGGGTACGGACAGACGTATTAATGGACCTGTTTAAGGTATCATTTTTGGTGATAGGCAGTACGTTATCTGATTTTCTGTTGAGCTTAGTGATCGCATTGAGGGAATTAACGATCGATTCGTGATGCAGCACCCGCATAGACGGAATAGGCGGCATAGCCAATTCGGTCTGGGAAAAAACGGTAATAACGAGTAATAACCCAACAATAACTGAGGAAAATTTTTTCATTCGCATATAGTATACAAAAATACTGCCATAAGCCTGTAAGACAGCTATTCCCCATCTTTTGCAGTTAACAATAACATAATAATGATAAAACCCCATATTGCGGTTCATTCAAATTAATTTTGTGTAAACATCAGGTTATCAAATGGAAACCAAGCCAAAGCGAATCCTTATAGCAGACGATGAACCGGATATATTAGAAATAATCAGTTATAACCTGGGGAGAGAAGGCTACGAGGTGTATACTGCCAAAGATGGCAATGAGGCCATTGAAAGGGCCAAACTTCTGCATCCCGACCTGATTATTTTAGATATTATGATGCCCCGTAAAACAGGGGTTGAAGTATGCCAGATACTACGTTCACAACCCATTTTTCAGGATACCCTTATTATTTTTCTGACCGCTTTAAATGATGAAGCCTCACAGATTAAGGGCCTCGAAACCGGTGCAGACGATTATATCAGCAAACCAATCAGTCCCAAAGTATTGGTTAGCAGGGTAAATGCCATCTTCCGCAGGTCTAATCCCAATGATTCAGGTAAGAATATAGTGGTGGGTAATGTAACCATTGATCCTGTCAAATTCCTGGTAACCATTGACGGGCAGGATGTGATACTGGCCAAAAAAGAATTCGAATTGCTGTACCTGCTGGCATCCCGTCCGGGCAGGGTTTTTCTGCGCAATGAGATTCTCTCACAGGTTTGGGGTAACGACGTAATAGTTGGCGACAGAACTATTGATGTTCATATCCGTAAAGTAAGACAGAAATTAGGTGTTGATTGCATCACCACGGTAAAAGGCGTGGGCTATAAGTTTGAAATATGATTCTTTTGTACTGGTTCATTGCCAATAGTTGATGGTAAAAACTAACTTGCAATCAAACCATAGCCCATAGCCAGCGGCTATGAATCATCCCGTCCATGTTCAAAACAAAAAATCTTTCCCCGCAACAATTATCGGCTTATACGGCGCTGGTGCTGGCCGTACCGATTGCCGGTGGTGTATGGCTGATACGTCCTGACTGGGTCATAGCACTGGTATCACTCGTAGTTACTTTCGTTGGCAGTTACCTGCTTATCAGTTTTGTACTCGACTCTTTTATTTATCGAAAGATTAAACTCATCTATAAATTCATTTACCAAACCAAAGCTACCAAGCGCGAAGAGACCTATTATAAATATATTCTTCCCCAAAAAGGATTAGATGAAGTGAGTGAGGATGTGCAGCAGTGGGCAGAACAGCGCAGCGCCGAGATTGAGTTGTTAAAATCAAATGAAGCTTACCGTAAAGAGTTTCTGCAGAACCTGGCACATGAATTTAAAACACCCATTTTTGCAATACAGGGTTATGTAGATACTTTACTCAATGGTGCGATGGATAACCCTGAAGTGAACAAACGTTTTTTAGAAAATGCCGCCCGAAATGTAGAGCGGATGGTGAACCTGGTGGAGGACCTGGATGAAATTACGCGGCTGGAAAGCGGCCAGCAGCCATTATATAAAGAAAATTTCGTTATACAGGATATGATCAGGGAAACCTATGAAGCCCTGTCTATTAAAACAAGCGCTAAAAATATCAGGTGTTCGATAAAAAAAGGATGCGAATACCCGGTTACGGTATTTGCTGATAAAGAGAAAATAAGACAGGTAATCAACAACCTGCTCGAAAATGCAACCAAATACGGAAAGCAGGATGGCAGTATTGTAGCCAGTGTTTACAACACGGATGGCCATCATGTGCTAATTGAATTCAGTGATGACGGAATCGGTATTGCTGAAGAACACCTGCCACGCATTTTTGAGCGTTTTTACCGCACCGACCGGGGGCGAAGCAGGAATATTGGCGGAACTGGGCTTGGATTGGCCATTTGCAAGCATATTATAGAGGTACATGGGCAAGCCATCCATGTAAGAAGTAAAATGGATGTGGGCACAACCATAGGTTTTACGCTGGAATCAAGAAAAGATTAAAAAAAGCCCCGATAGACATCAATGCAATTACATGAAAAAGTCTTCGCTTGCTATAAATCAGGTGTAAAAAATGGCAGTGCTGTATTAAGACAATATGAAGTGGGTGCAATGAAACTGTTACTAAATACCCGCCATCATGTGTATACAAAAAACCTTATACATCCAATATTACCAAATCATTAATTATACACGTAATAGCTACCAACCGTAGCATAACCCTATTTTTGCCTAAATAATAATGTATGGGTATTAATAACTTCGGTCGTTTTTTCATGCCAAAGAACAAGGTCTTTTATGAGCTCTTTGAAGATGTGGCAGAAAAAGTACATGAAATGGGTATCAAACTAAAGGAAATGGTAAGTGAGCCCGATCCTAATAAGCGTGCTGCCATCCTTGCACACATTGAAGACCTGGAGCATAAGAATGATGATAATACCCATCGCATCTTTACAGAACTCGGAAGAAATTTTATTACCCCTTTTGACCGCGAGGACATTCATTACCTCGCTACCGCACTGGATGATATCTGCGATTATATTTACGCGTCTTCCAAAAAAATAAATTTTTACAGTGTTAACCCAAATGATACCGGCATCCAGAAAATGGCTGACCTGATATTACAGGGCTCTATTGAAATCAAAAAAGCCGTAATGGGTTTGCGTGATATGAAGAACCTGCGCGAAATGACGGAAGCAATGGTAAAAGTAAACAGTATAGAAAACCAGGCCGATGATGTTTTTGATATGAGTATTGAAATGCTTTTTCAGCAGGAAAATGATTTCAAAGAAGTTATCAAAAAAAGAGAAATCTACCAGGTGATGGAAATTGTGACCGATAAATGTGAAGATGCAGCCAATGTGATTGAGTCCATTATTATTAAATACGCATAACTTTTTAATTAGTGATTAATAATGGGTAATTAGTAATTAAATCTCTGCTCAGGCCGCTGTTAGATTACCATTTCCTACTATTATTATTAATTACTAATTGCTAATTACTAATTAATTCTATGTTCACTTTATTAATCGTAATCATCGTTCTTGCTTTTATATTCGATTACATCAATGGTTTTCATGATGCGGCCAATTCTATTGCCACCATTGTATCTACCAAGGTACTTACGCCGTTCCAGGCTGTACTGTGGGCCGCTTTTTTTAACTTTGCGGCCTTCTTTATTTCAAAATATATATTTAAAGAATTTGGTATCGGCAATACGGTGGCCAAGTGGGTACATCCTGAATTTATTACGTTACAAGTAGTACTGGCCGGAATTATTGCCGCCATTATCTGGAACCTCATTACCTGGTGGTTTGGTATTCCATCCAGCTCCTCGCATACATTAATGGGCGGCTTTGTTGGCGCTGCACTTGCCAATGCAAAAGGTTTTAGTCATGCAGGTGTTGATGTAATCAACTATGCCAAAGTAATTCCTACTTTCTTATTCATTTTCTTTGCTCCGTTAATAGGCATGATCATCGCTTTTTTTATCACGATTCTCATTGTGCATCTCTGTAAACGATCCAACCCGTATAAGGCAGAAAACACATTCAAAAAATTACAGTTGGTTTCTTCAGCGGCATTTAGTTTAGGTCATGGCGCTAATGATTCGCAGAAAGTAATGGGCATTATTGGCGCAGCCATTATTTATTATGAGGGAACACTGGGTAATCATATGGATTTTAACCAGTTTATTTCTGAGTATGGATGGGTGCCCTTTACAAGCTTTTTAGCCATGGGATTGGGCACCATGAGTGGTGGGTGGAAAATTGTAAAAACTATGGGTACGCGTATTACCAAAGTAACCCCGCTGGAAGGCGTGGCTGCTGAAACTGCCGGTGCTATTACTTTATTCCTGACAGAGCATTTTAAAATACCGGTTTCAACCACTCATACCATTACGGGTTCTATTATTGGCGTAGGCGCTACAAAAAGATTAAGTGCTGTACGCTGGGGAGTAACGGTAAATCTGCTCTGGGCCTGGGTAATTACCATACCTATCTCTGCAATACTGGCGGCTATTGTATTCTATATTACTAAACTATTTATCTGATCCGCTCTTCCCGTATCATTTTATATAGTATTCCCTTTTATCTTGCAACATATTAATTTCTATGGCTAAGATATTGGTTACTGGTGGTTGTGGTTATATAGGCTCGCATACAATTATTGACCTTCTTGAAAACGGATTTTCCGTTATTTCCATTGATGACAACTCAAGATCGACTGCTTACCCTGTAAATGGTATAGAACAGATTACGGGTAAACGAATCAAGAACTATAAGGTAGACCTCAAGAATTTTGATGAGACGAGGGCTGTGTTTCAGGAGAACCCGGATATTAAGGGCGTGATTCATTTTGCTGCATACAAAGCTGTGGGCGAATCTGTGGAACAACCTTTACTATATTACGAGAATAATATTTTCGGTCTTGTTAACTTATTAAAATGTATACAGGAATTTGAGATACCCTATTTCGTTTTTTCTTCCTCATGCACTGTGTATGGTAATCCGGAAATCATACCTGTTACAGAATCTTCTCCGGTAAAAAAAGCAGAATCTCCCTATGGCGCTACCAAACAAATGAGTGAAGAGATTCTGCAGGATTTAGCAAAAAGAGGCGTTACCACAACCATCCTGCTGCGATATTTTAATCCGGTGGGTGCGCATCCTTCAGGTTTTATAGGGGAGTTGCCTGTTGGCAAACCGCAGAACCTGGTACCCGCTATTACGCAAACAGCTATAGGTAAACTTCCTAAACTAATGGTGTATGGAAATGATTATCCTACCCGGGATGGAAGTTGTTTGCGCGACTATATTCATGTTTGTGATATAGCGCATGCACATACTTTATCTATCCGGTATCTTATGGATAAAAAGAATCAAACGCAGTGCGACATCTTTAATCTCGGCACCGGTAATGGTGTTACAGTGCTGGAAGTGATACATGCGTTTGAAGAAGTAAGTGGAATAAAATTAAATTATGAAATCGGTCCCCGCCGCCCGGGTGATGTTATTGCCATCTACGCCAATAACGATGCGGCTATTAAGCAATTGGGATGGAAGATACAATACGACTTAACAGAAATGATGCGAAACGCCTGGGCCTGGGAATGCAAGATCAAAGAGGTGGAAGAAAAAGTGAAAAGTAATTAAGCGTAATCTATTTTTTTAAAATCCCGGCAGGTGTAAGGGGTTGGTTAATTGCTGATGGAGTTATAATAATTGATTACTTTTTCATAATCGGGCTGCTTCCTGCATTTAAGGTTGTTCTTGCTGATAAAATCGTAAACCTGTTTTGATTTATCAGAAAGCAACTGTATCAGTTCCTCGCTCCTGGTTAATTTGGTTATGAACCCTGGAGAAACCCCATATATTTCTTTTACCTTATCAATCTGCTTGGTAGTAACCGCACTACTGAACGCTTTGTATTCCCCATCCACAAAACTGGTCAATAACAACAAGGAAGCCTTGCCTGATATGATAACATGGTAATACGTCCGTGCGTCCTGATTATTTACTGCCGGAAATCCATTTTCAAATATGGCTCCTTCACCAACAAAAATGATGCGCTTTATTTTAGACACCGCTTCCATTTCTGCTCCTTCGTTATTGAGGTAATACACTATATTATCGCGCAGGTTCAGTTTCACTTTTATTCCTGTGAGTTCAAGGCCATTTGCCAGATATACATTGGCATTTTTATACGCTTCATCATAGAAAACAGAGCCTTCAACCTCGATTACCCTGCTATTCATAATGGGTTTCCCGGTAAAATCCTGCATGGTACTGCCTTTAACACTTACCTGGGCGGTTAATATTAAATTACCAAAGAAAAATAATCCGGCAGAAATAAATAAGCATTTCATGATAAATGGGATTTAAAACAGGAACTACCCCACTAAAATTAATGGAAACTTATTGGTTTCCCATTTTTGCAGCGTTTTCTGCCATTTGCAGTGATTCAATAAATTCATCTATCTCTCCATTAATCACTGCATCGAGATTGTAAGATGTAAGTCCAATGCGATGATCGGTTACCCTGCCCTGTGGCCAGTTATAGGTTCTGATCTTTGCGCTTCGGTCGCCCGTACTTACCAATGTTTTTCTCCTGCCCGCAATTTCTTCTTCCTGTTTACGTACCTGTTCTTCGTACAATTTAGTACGCAGCATGGTCATGGCTTTTTCGCGGTTACCTAACTGCGAACGTTCTGTCTGGCAAACGACCACCACACCAGTAGGTATATGCGTAAGAAATACTTTGGTCTCTACTTTATTTACATTCTGTCCGCCGGCGCCGCCACTTCGGGCCGTTTCCATTTTTACATCACTTTCCTTTAATTCAAAATCAACCTCTTCTGCTTCTGGCATTACCGCCACCGTTGCTGCAGAAGTATGTACCCTTCCCTGTGTTTCTGTATCGGGTACGCGTTGCACACGGTGTACGCCGCTTTCAAATTTTAAGGTGCCGTATACATCTTCACCGGTAACTTCTACCAACACTTCTTTATATCCGCCTACGGTTCCTTCACTTTCACTTACAATAGCTGTCTTCCATCCTTTACGGGAACAGTAACGTAAGTACATGCCCAGCAGGTCGCCGGCAAATAAACTGGCTTCATCGCCACCAGTACCTGCGCGAATTTCGAGTATGGCATTTTTATCATCCTGGGGATCTTTGGGGATAAGCATTTTGGTGAGTTCCCTTTCCAGTATCATCTTTTTTTCTTCCAGGGCAGGTAGTTCCATTTTGGCCAGTTCACGCATTTCTTCATCCGTTCCATTGAGGGCCTCTTTGGCAAAATCATATTCATCAATCAGCTTACGGTACAGTTCGTAAGGTTCCATGATCTTTTCCAGTGAACGGTATTCTTTACTATAGGCACCAAATTCTCTTTGATTATTGATGATCTCAGGGTTTGTGAGCGCCGTTCCCACCTGTTGAAACCTTGCTTTTATTGCATCCAGCTTATCCAGCATATCATTTTTTTAGAGAGGCAAAATTACATTTTTACCAGAGAAGCGCACGCACTAAAAACAGTTTACCTTAATTTCATAAGCTCAACTACCTATTATGCGTTTATTTGTTTTAATGCTCTGTTTATATTCAACAGCTATATATGCCCAGCAGGCTGATATTATCATAAAAAACGGAAAAATACTTGACGGCACCGGCAACAGCTGGTATTATGGCGATATAGCCATTCAAAACGGAAAAATTACGGCAATCGGTAAACTGGGTAAGTGGACAACCCTTAAAAATATTGATGCAACAGGTCTTATCGTTGCACCCGGATTTATTGATGTTCACACGCATATTGAAGGAGATGAAAGAAAAAATCCGACAGCAGATAATTTTATCTATGATGGTGTTACAACTGTGGTTACCGGTAACTGTGGTTTATCGCAGGTGAATATTGGCAATTATTTTTCTATGCTCGACAGTTTAAAAACTTCTATCAATGTGGCATCACTCATCGGTCATAATGATATCCGTAAAGCAGCTATGGGTTCTGCCAAACGGGATCCGACGGAAGAAGAGATGAAAAAAATGGAAGCCATTGTAGAGCAGGCCATGAAAGACGGCGCTGTTGGTTTATCAACCGGATTAATCTATATACCCGGCACTTATTCCAAAACAGAAGAAGTGGTTAGACTGGCAAAAGTTGCCTCAAAATATAATGGTGTGTATGCAAGTCATATGAGAGATGAAGGCGATAGTGTAACACAGGCTATTGAAGAGGCTTTACATATAGGCCGCGAGGCAAAGATGCCAGTAGAAATCTCTCATTTTAAATTAAGCGGGCAACAGAACTGGGGACGCAGTAAAGAAACCATTCCCATGATTATGAAAGCAAGGGCCGAAGGCCTGGATGTAACCATTGATCAATATCCCTATACCGCCAGTAGTACTTCGCTGAGTACTTTATTGCCGGATTGGGTATTGGCAGACGGGCAGGATTCAATAAAAGCAAGACTGGAAAGGCCCGCAGTAAGAAAGGAAGTGACGGACTACATGCTGAAAAAATTAAAGAAAAGAAAACTCAAAAATTTCAGTTACCCGGTAGTAGCTTCTTACTTACCCGACAGCACAATGAATGGTAAAAGTATAGAGGAAGTAAATCTTAGTAAAGGCAGAAAACACAATCCAACGGAAGAAGCCATAACCATTATGGATATGATGGAACAGGGCGGGGCAGGTATGGTGTTTCATGGTATGAGTGATGAAGATGTAAGAGCCATTATGCAATATCCCTTTAATATGTTTGCAAGTGATGCAAGTATACGTGTGTATGGATCGGGCAACCCGCATCCACGCGGCTATGGCACCAATGCAAGAGTATTAAGCAAATACGTGCGGGATGAAAAACTGCTAACGCTGGAAGAAGCGATACGCAGAATGAGTTCCTTACCCGCACAGAAATTTCAACTCAGAGACCGCGGTATATTGCGTGAGGGATATGCAGCAGACATCGTAATCTTTGATGAACAGAAAGTACAGGACTTGTCAACGTATGATAAGCCTCACCAATACACCACGGGTTTTCAATATGTGTTGGTGAACGGAAAATTAACGGTAGAAGAGGGCAAACACAATGGCACAAGAGCGGGGACTGTTTTACGTTTAAAAAACTGATACATGAGAATTTATTTCCTGTTTGCAGTACTTACGCTATGCTCCTTAGCTGATGCGCAGCCTGTAAAATATAAAACGGTTGATTCAATACTTATTAATGCGGCCACAAAGGATCGCTTTAGTGGTGTAGTACTCATTGCAGAAAAAGGAAAGATCAAATATGAAAAAGCTTTTGGTTTCCGTCATTTTGCCACACAGTCACCATTGGAGATAACCGATATTTTTGAAATGGCTTCCGTAAGCAAACAATTCACCGCTATGGTGATTATGATGCTGAAAGAAAAAGGTTTGCTGCAATATGATGACCTCATAGAGAAATATCTTACCGTTCCTTATAAAGGCATTACGATTCGCAACCTGTTAACGCATACCAGCGGATTACCCGATTACCAGGCCATTATGGATTTGCACTGGGATAAATCGAAAGTGGCGGGCAATACTGATATACTGGCATACCTAAACCAATATGCTCCACCTGCACTTTTTGAACCAGGGGCAAAATATGGCTACAGCAATACGGGGTATGTGTTATTGGCCAGTATTGCAGAAAAAGCCAGCGGGCGAGATTTTATAGAATTTTGTACCACGGAAATTTTTCACAAGCTGCACATGAAACATACAGCCATACGCACACTGCAGGAAAAAGCCGTCGTTAAAAATTTCGCTGCCGGGCATATATGGGTCAAAGAGAAAAATGATTTTGTGCCTGCCGACTCATTTCCTTCTTCCAATTATACCATCTGGCTGGGTAACCGCAAAGGCCCCGGCCGCATCAGTTCTACAGTGGAGGACCTGTTGAAATGGGACCATGCATTGTACGCAGAAAAACTAATCACACAGCAAACATTGACCGAAGCGTTTACACCTATGAAGCTTACTGATGGCAAGATTTCGAATTATGGCTTTGGATGGGAAATTATAGATACAGATCCCTCCGGTAAAATTGTCTGGCATAATGGTGATAATCCCGGTTATAAAACCCAGATCATGCGCTATCTTGGCAGCAAACGCACTTTGATTATCCTTTCTAACAATGCATCAGATCAATTTGAAAATATTATTAAACAACTGTATAACTTGCTACTATCCAAACTTTGATTTTTTTAAACATACAGCCTGTAGAACCATGTGATCTTAGTTTTACCTATGCTCCTATGTTCTAAAAAAAATACACTAACTTCTTATTTAAGAACTATGTTAAAAAAAATCATTTTAATTTTTTTATTTCCGGTCGTTGTATATGCACAGGATTACAAAAAGATTCATGCAAAAGCCATACTGGTTGATTCGCATAATGATATATTGACCGCTTCGCTTGAAAAAAAAGTAAGCATGGATGATGACCTCAAAGGCAGAACACATTCTGACCTTAAGCGGTTTAAAGAAGGCGGTGTGGATGTACAATTATTTTCTGTATGGTCCGATGGTAATAAAATCAATCCCTATGCATGGGCCAACCGCGAGATGGATACTTTGTATGCAGTAGCAGCCCGAAACCCGGATAAAATCGTCATCACCAAAACATGGAAACAATTACAGCAGGCGATAAAAGATAAAAAAATAGCTGCTATGTTTGGTGTGGAAGGCGGACATATGATGGAAGACAACCTCGATAATTTAGACAGGTTTTATGAACGGGGTACACGATACATGACACTTACCTGGAACAATTCAACGGCCTGGGCCACGTCTGCCTTTGATGAAACAACCAAAAAAGACAGCCTTGCCCGCACACACAAGGGCCTTACCGATTTTGGCAAACAAGTAGTAAAAAGAATGAATGAGCTGGGTATGCTGGTAGATCTTTCACATGTAGGTGAACAGACATTCTGGGATGCCATCCAGACCACCACAAAACCTGTATTAGTATCTCACAGCAATGCCTATGCATTATGCCCCATCTTCCGCAACCTGAAAGATGAACAGATAAAAGCTATTGCCAAAAACGGTGGTGTAATACAGTTAAATTTTTATTCGGGTTTTGTAGACAGTAGTTTCAAAAATAAAGAAGCAATGTTTGTGCGTGCACACCGCCGGGAAATTGATTCACTGAAACAAGCGGGTATGCAGACAGAATATGCCGTTACCACAATAGCAGAAAAATATGCTTCGGAAGTACAGTCTTCAAGACCTCCCTTAAGTATGCTGCTTGATCATCTTGATTATATCGTGAAGCTTGTTGGTGTAGATTATGTAGGGTTCGGATCAGATTTTGACGGCATCAATTCTGCGCCGAAGCAACTGGATGATGTAACCGCATACCCCCTTATTACCAAAGCATTACTGGAAAGAGGCTATAGCAAAAAAGATGTACGAAAAATGCTGGGTGGTAATTTTTTACGGGTGTTGAAAGCGAACGGAAGATAATGTAAGAGAGGAAGGATTTGTAAATTATCCACCATCATTAATCATGGCGAAAGTCTTTACTCCTAAGAACTCAGATAGCATATTGGTTTTCAAAAAAAGTAATACAAATATGAAAAAAATAATTTTTCTTCTTTTTCTCCTTCCCCTGCAATTACTCGCACAACCCTTTACTAAACAGGAAACCAGTTCATGGCAGCAACAGGCCAAACAGGTGACTATTATTCGCGACAACTGGGGCATTCCGCATATTTACGGAAAGACAGATGCGGATGCTGTATTCGGTTTGCTCTATGCGCAATGTGAAGATGACTTCAAACGTGTGGAAATGAACTACGTTGAAAAGCTGGGAAGATTATCTGAAGTGAACGGAGAAAAAGACCTGTATAACGATTTGCTCATAAGGATGATCATCGATTCAACGGCTGCCATCAAAGATTATAACAACAGCCCTGCGTGGTTAAAAAAATTAATGAATGCCTATGCAGATGGTATCAATTATTATCTCTATAAACATCCCAATACAAAACCGGCACTGCTCACACATTTTGAACCCTGGTATCCGATGTTATGGACAGATGGAAGTATCGGCGCTATTGATGTGGCAGATGTTACGGTAAATGAACTGAAAAATTTTTATTCAGGTTTGCCTCCCATTACTGCAGCAATACAAAACAAAGAATATGATCCTTTACCGGGAGGATCCAATGGATTTGCTATTGCGCCTGCAAAGACCGCATCAGGAAATGCCATTCTCTATATTAATCCGCATGTTACTTTTTATTTCCGTCCCGAAGTGGCAGTGGAAAGTGGTGAAGGATTACATGCCTACGGGGCCGTTACATGGGGACAGTTTTTTATTTACCAGGGATTTAATGAACACTGCGGATGGATGCATACATCGAGTTACAGCGATGTAGCAGATACCTATATAGAAAAAGTGAGTAAAAAAGAGGGCGCTTTTTTTTATGAATATGATAAACAATTAAAACCAGTTACCACCCGGGAAATCAGCATACGATACCTTGCCAATGGCAAACTGATCACCAAAAAAATCAGTACTTATTATACGCAACATGGACCGGTAATGGCTAAACGTAACGGACAATGGATCTCTGTAAGAGCCAATAACAGGGATAGTAAAGGTCTGATACAATCATGGCAGCGCACCAAGGCAAACAGTTTCGCGGATTATCAAAAAACCATGGAATTGTTAGCCAATACATCCAACAATACAGTGTATGCAGATGACCAGGGAAATATTGCTTACTGGCATGGAAACTTTATGCCAAAAAGAGATCCGAAGATTAACTGGAACAATGCTGTGAATGGCAGCACCAGCGCAACTGAATGGCAGGGTCTCCATGTATTGGATGAGTTGATAAAAGTAAAAAATCCTGCTACCGGCTGGATACAGAATTGCAACTCCACTCCTTTCACAGTGTCTGGAAGCAGCAGTCCCAAAAAAGAAGACTATCCTGTTTACATGGCGCCGATGGGCGAAAATTTCAGAGGTGTAAATGCATCAAAAATATTAGGCAGTACCAATCAGTATACTATCGATAAAGTGATTGCTTCAGGATATGATCCACATCTTGCCGCATTTGATGTATTGATTCCCGCATTACTGAAAGCCTATGAAGCACATAAAAATGAATCTGCTTATCAATCATTGGAATCACCGATGCAGCTATTGTCTGCATGGGATAAAAACGCATCCGCAACTTCCGTGGCAACCACGCTGGCGATTGAATGGGGAGAAAAAATCTGGCCAACTATTCAACGCAAATCAGGTGCTGATGATAAAGCCGACCAGGTTGAAAAAACATATCATTTTGCTGCTACTGCTCCTGCCTCCGATTTATTGCTACCCATGATGCATACCATT
>JBBRHM010000093.1:0-14660 GCA_038222655.1 Chitinophagales bacterium
ACGGCAAAGGGTGCCGGTGAATGGCAATCATATGATATTACCTTACTGGGAAGGATGGTAACGGTGGTGGCTAATGGCAAAACGGTAATCTGTAACCAGGAAATACCCGGCATTACAGGCGGCGCCATTAATAGCCGGGAAGGAGAGCCGGGCCCCTTACTTATACAGGGAGATCATGGGGCCATTGAGTTTCGTAATATTATACTTACGCCCACCAAATAGAAATACCGGTTAGCTTGTCTGTTGGCAATCCTGTTAACTTTCTATCTTGGGACATTGATTATCTTCAGACATTAATAAATACCTATGAATAAAAGTGGCCCCATCATCGTAATTGAGGATGATCTTGACGATCAGGAAATACTGGTGGAAATTTTTCACAAGCTGGGTTACGAAAATAAGATAGTGTATTTCGGTGATGGTAATGACGCATTGGAATACCTGAATAAAACAGACGTACAACCTTTTTTAATCCTCTCGGATCTAAACATGCCTAAAATCGATGGCTTCGAATTAAGAAGTAAAATATTCACCAATGAGCAGCTACACACCAAGTGTATACCTTACTTATTTTTTACAACCGCCGCTAATAAGAAAATAGTTATTGATGCCTATGCACTATCAGTGCAGGGGTTCTTTAAAAAACCAAGTTCCTACAAGGAGTTAGAAAACACCGTTAAAAAAATAGTAGAATACTGGAAAGAATGTATTGCCCCAAGCGAATATGAGTAAGGGTTGATATTTTTTAAAAGCGGGAAAGTGCAGACAATACGCAGCCCTATTGATTCTTATTTACGAAGTTTAAAAAGACAACTACGTCTTTCTCTTTACGCAGGTCTATTTTGTTTTGCGTGATCCATTCCTCAATACCTTTGCTGGTCGGTACCAATTGGAGGCAGTTATCTTTATTCAATTTTTTTAGTGGCTGTACCATAAATTTATTACTGATGAAATAGTTGGTTTCATTCGTAAAAAAATATTTTTTTAAAGTGCCGAATAAGGAATCGCCTTGTCCAACCTTTCTGGAAGATTGTTTTAATAATTGGTAATCTCCTCCATTTAATACCTGTAAAAAGTCATCTATTTTACTGGTGCTCACAAAAGGAGGCTGCAGACCATATAAAAAGGCTGCTTCAATCTTTGCAGGATCATTGGCATCATGAAAAACAATTTTTTGAACAAGGCCGTCATTTATAACGAGTTCCTCTCCCTCTTTATTTTTAAAATAGATTTCATGGGTAGCCAAATTCAGTTTGATGGGTTGTTCCCATTTCTCGGTCGCGCGGAAACCATATAGGGTGGCGGTTTTCCATTCATCTACCCAAAATGGATTTCCTTTAATGTTTTCGTAAGGAAGCTTTTGTGATAAATTGCCCCTTCCATAAATATTAATGGTGCCCTCCGATTTGGTTGACGAAAGGGTTTCAAACAATACCTGTGCCTGTAATGCGTGAGGGAATTGGGCACACAGGATGAATAATACCCTATTAAATATTTTTCTGCAATGGTTGAATGGCATAAAAGGCATTTTAAAGCGGTGGATTAATTGGCATCCTTCTTTAAATTTACCCGTTATTCAATTACTATGCTATTTTTTCTGTTATAAACTTCACCCTTAATCGTTGCCACACTGCAATACTTCCATTGGCAGGGCTTCACCTTAAAACTTTTCGGGTATTGGTTAGTCTTCAGCAATAAAATTTCCGTCAGCATCAAATTCGGCTTCAATTTTTTTACCATTTAATTTGAATTGTGCCTCGTAAAGTGTTTTATCCCCTTTTTTTTCTTTTATCCATTCCAGGTCAGTTGCACCTGGGTATTTGGCAGTAAAAGATGTTTTGGCAGGTTGCGGTACATCGCCATCAGCTAATTTTTTATCGCTGCAGGATGATAGAACCGTAAAAACAATAATCGTTATGCAGAGAAGATAGTTTTTCATTTCTTTTATTTTAATTGTATTTATTAATTGTGTTTAATGTATTCTTTATTGCCGTTTTTATTAATATAATATCTTCCGCCTCTGGGGCCTTCATAAATAGCTCTGCCTTTATCATCCGTGTACACCACACGGTCGCCTGTTCGGGAAACGGGTGGTATATTTATTCTCGGCTTTGGCTCGGGGTATTGTCTTCTCGCTACTGGAGGTTGAGAACGTGTTTCCTTTTTAAGAACTACTTCCTTTTTCTTGTTCTCCTTGAAACGCATATCTGGCGTCCCATCTTTTTTCCGGGTGTCAGCTGCGGCCTTCAGTTGCTTTTCTATTTTAATAGCTTTTTTTTGCGCTTTCTTTTTTTCTTTTGCGTTTTCAATGGCCGCTTTCTTTTGTTCTTTCGGGGTGTTTTTTTGCGCCAGTACCGGAGCAAGAAGGCCCAAAAAAAATGCGGAAATAATTAGTAAACGTTTCATGGTTTAATTTTAAAGAGGTGATAAAGGGGGATACCGTTTGTTACGGGTAAAAGTACAACCTTATAAAATGAAAAAATCATGCCGGGGTCAATAGCATTCTTTCTTTAGAATTACCCGGGCTAATTACTGCTTGTGATTACTCTTTTATCTGTTTAACCGGCAGTATTATCCTGAATAAGGCTCCCTTATCTAACGCTGATTCGGCAAAAATATCTCCATGATGGTTTTGCGCAATCCTTTTGCAAATAGCCAGGCCAATGCCGGTACCCGAATACGCTTCTCTACCATGAAGTCTTTGAAAAATATTGAAAATCTGTTCTGCATTTTTCTGGTTAAAGCCAACGCCGTTATCCCTGCATTCAATCATGCAATAGGTTGTATTGATAGCTTGGGGCAAAAATAGCGACACCTCCTTTGGCGTCAAAACCCGCGAAGTGATGGTAATTACAGGCTTTACCCCAGTTGTACTAAACTTGAGACTGTTTGAAATAAGGTTGCTAAATAGTTGTGCCATTTGCAATGGAATGGCTTCAATAATGGGCAGTTCCCCACAGTTAATGATAGCCTCTTTTTGCTCAATGAGTAATTCAAAATCACTGGTAATCTCATCAATTACCTGTTTTACATTAACGGGTTTAAAAAAAACAGTTTGTTTAGAAAGTTGCGAATAAGCCAATACATCTCTTATAAGCAAAAGCATACGTGCTGTGGAAGAATTTATTTTGGTAAAATAATTTTTAGAACGTTCGTTGACATTACCCAGACTGTGTTCCAGCATTTGGGTAAATGTGCTTACTTTCCGCAAAGGCTCCTGAAGATCATGGGAAGCGATATAAGCAAACTGTCCTAACTCGGCATTAGACCTTTGAAGGTTTTGATTGGTTTCGGCCAGTTCCTTGGTACGCGAAGCTACCACTTCTTCAATTTTTTGATGCGCCAATACCTGGGGTGTTACATCTATGGCTACCACCAGTACTCCTGAAATAGTGCCATCAGACTCTTTATGTGGGGCATACACAAAATTCACATATACTGTTTCTAACTTTTCTTCACGTGGCAATTTTATAGGAACTCCCTCGGCAGTATAGGTTTCCCCGGAAGAGAATACATGATCCAGTAATTGTTCGAACCCCTGATCTCTGGCTTCCGGTAATCCCTCGAAGAGGGGTTTGTTCATTACATCAGCCGACGTTTTCCCCCAAAGTTCAAACATAGGTTTATTGGCAAGTTTTACTATATGGGTAGGGCCACTTAAAAAACACATAGCGATGGGTGCCTGCAAAATGGTATTGCGCAAGTTCTGTTCACTTTCCTGCAAAGCTTTTTCAGCTTTCTTGCGATCCGTTATCTCCACACTTGAACTGATATAGCCCACAAAAGAGCCATCTCTATGAAACCTAGGTGATCCCTTGGTAAGTAGCCATATATAGTCGCCGCTTTTACTTAGCATTCTGCATTCATCTGCCCAGGAGAGCCTTTTTGAATGGGCGACTATATAGTTATCCATAAAATCTTTACGGTCCTCGGGATGAATCAGGTTTGTCCATCCAAAATTCAACAATTCTTCCACAGGTTTGCCGGATAAATCTGCTGCGGCTTTATTAAAATAAGTTGCCTTACTGTCTATATCACTGGTGCCAATGATAATGTCTGCATCTTCTGCCATTCTTTTGAATCGGTCCTCACTTTCCTGTAAAGATTGTTGCGCCTCCCTCAGTTCGGTAATATCTGTATTGGTTCCAAACCAGCGGACAATTTTACCGCTATTGTCTTTTACCGGAACTGCCCTGGAAAGAAACCAGCGGTAGTTTCCATCTTTTCCGCGTAGGGGAAAAGTGTCTTCCCATTCCTCGCCCATGTCTATGGCGTGCCTCAATTTTTCAACTACTGCATTTACATATTCCGGATGATGTGCCTTTTGCCATCCCCACTCTTGCATGTCTTCTAAATTAGTACCCGTATAATCAAACCAGCGTTGATTATACCAAAAGATCCACCCTTTTTCATCAGTCATCCAGGCAAGTTGTGATAAATTATCGGCCATGGTTCTAAATCGTACTTCGCTTTCTTTCAAAGCATCTATCGCTCTTTTTTTCTCTGTGGTTTCGATAACTGTCACCAATATGCCACCTACCTCCCCATCATCTTTTTTTATGGGACTGTATGAAAAATCGAAATAACATTCCTCTACAAAACCATTCCGGTTTAAGGGCAGCATAAAATCCGGAAAGCCAACTGCTTTCCCTTCCATCACCCCATCAAACATGGGCCCGATTATATGCCAGATTTCCCCAAAAGTTTCGCGGGTGCTTATCCCCAGGGCTTTTGGATGTTTGGTAGATCCAAGTATCGGCCTGTACCCATCATTGTACAGTTGAATATACTCAGTACCCCAGGCTATATACATACCAAAAGGGTTATTAAGCATTACGGCCACCATCGTACACAAGCTTTGCGGCCAATTTTTGGGGTCGCCCAAAGCTGTTTTACTCCAATCAGTTTCCCTGATTAAAATGCCCATTTCTCCGCCGCCTGACAGATAATATGGGTAATGCGGAGAGTCAGAAGATAGCTTCGACATAGTTAATTAAACGCTAGCTAAAAAAGTTTTTAAGAATAGTTACCAAATCATCATACTTGTCTGGTTTTGTAATAAAATCCTGTGCCCCCAATTGTTTTGTTAGCTCAATGGTTTTTGTATGGGAGGTAGTTGAAAAAATAATAACAGGAATGTTTTTTAATTCCTGGTTTTTCTTTATTTCCACAAGAAATTCCTGTCCGCTCATAAGCGGCATATTTAAATCCAGGAAAATGCAATCCGGGTAGATATCTTTTATTGTTAACTTATGCATGGCTTCAACACCACTACTGGAAATATTACACACAATTGAATCCGTTATACTTTCCAAGGCAGAAAGGAAAATTTCCTGATCATCAGGATCATCGTCTACCAGCAAAATATTTTTGTATGAATTTGTCCCCATTTATTTAAGGTAATAAAAAAGACAATTTAAAACCTCCATATCCATACAATATTTGCCATTGCAGCACTGGCATGATTTTTATGTATTTAGTCAATGACCAGTTGAAAGAAACAGTTGGTATAATTATTTAAGACAGTATAAAAAAGCGCTTATATGAAATTCACATTAGGTTTTCTACTTGGGGCTTCGGTTGGGGCAGCAGTAGTACATTATTTAAATTCAAATGAAGGCATTGCTTTGGTAAACAAGGTTAAAGATGATGTGAGTGGGGTGAGCGAAAACCTGACCGGGCTTGCTGAGGGTTTCGTTAATACAGGTAAGTCGATTCTGGGTAAAGAGAAGGAAAGAGAAACTGTGGAAGGAATTTTTCTTGTAGAAGTGGGATAATACCTGCAAAGCATGGAATGGTTTTAGTATTAGCTATTAAGACATCTTATTAAAAAAAATAAAAACTGATATTTATGAAATGGATAATTGGATTAGCAGCAGGTGCAGCAGCCGTTTATTTGCTGAACACTGAAAAAGGAAAAATTTTGATGCAGGATTTGCAAAAACAAGCGGGTACTACAGGTGATGATTTGT
Organism: Chitinophagales bacterium; assembly: GCA_038222655.1. Taxonomy (GTDB): domain Bacteria; phylum Bacteroidota; class Bacteroidia; order Chitinophagales; family Chitinophagaceae; genus Sediminibacterium. Next base: position 5,973 of record JBBRHM010000093.1, read on the forward strand.
TCACCATGGCGGGCAACTTGTTGAAAAAAGGCATTTCATTAGCCGGCCAAACTGCTGACAAGGCAAAGAGCGCTGTTTAAATATTTAGAATGTTATAGGAATGCTAGGGTGCAAAGAGATATGATCTTTGCACCTTTTGGCTTTACAGTAATCAATACAGGGTTCATACACTCCTGATAAAAAGTCATAAAATTGTTTAAAATAAAAGATATTTAATAAGGTAAATCATTTAGCCTTTCAAGATCAATCACAAGGATCTTGCCTTCTTTTATCTCTATTAATTTTTCTGATTTAAAATCGCTCAAGGTTCGGATTAATGATTCTGTGGCGGTACCTACGTAACGTGCTACATCATCTCTTGAAATATCGATTGTCCTGGTATCGCCTGTAGTGTTGAATTTCCGGTGTATTTCTACAAGCGATTCTGCTACCCGTTTTCTTAAGGAACTATATGCGAGGTTTAATAAGCGTTCTTCTTTTTCTTTTACATTCTGCGTAATGATCCTGATAAACTGGTTGGCAACATTGATGTCATGGTATACCATTTGTAAAAAATCCTCCCTGGGAATCTGAAGTACTTCCGCGTCTTCCAGAACTATGGCGTTATCCGTATAAGTTGTATTTTCTATTAATGGCGAATAACCAAGAAAGTCACCATCAACAAATATATCAGTGATATATTCTTTGCCTTCATCGTGTGTTCTGCAACCTTTTATCTTCCCTGTAATTAAAAAGTATAAGAATTTTGGGCGCTTACCTTCCTGGTAAAGTATTTGTTTTTTGTTGTAGGATTCTATATCATATTTGTCAGCAAGCTGACTCGCCAAACCTGCTCCTTTCACATCTTTCAGGAACTCGCTGATCCCTTCCTGCGATAAGGAATAATTTTTTCCGAGTACTTCTATTTTTTTCAACCTGATTTCTATAGCCGTCAATAATTCAATGTCTTCGAAAGGTTTTGTGATATAATCATCCGCACCCATTTCCATCCCCTTCCTGAAATCTGACCTTTCAATTTTTGCGGTCAGGAAGATAAAAGGTATGTTTTGTGTATCCGCATTTTTCCTGAGCAGGTGCAATACGCCATAGCCATCCAGTTCAGGCATCATGATATCACAAATAACTATATCTGGTCTTTCTTTTAATGCGAGTTCAACACCTCTTTTCCCATTCTCGGCAGAGAAAGTACGGTATCCGGCAAGGTCAAGTATCTCAACGGTGTTTTCGCGGATGTCGATATTATCTTCGATAACCAAAACCTTTTTCATATCATGATTGATTTAACGCAATGGAAACACTTACCATTGTTCCTTCATTGAGATTGCTTTTTAATTCTATAGTACCACCCAGCATATCAGTATAACGTTTCACAATATGCAACCCTAATCCGGTACCCTGGATATTGGTTGCATTAGCAGCCCGAAAAAAACTGGAGAAAAGGTGTTGCTGGTCTGCTTCTGAAATGCCGATGCCTTTATCGTCCACCATGATCAGTAACCTGTCTTTTAAAACCGATACATGCAGTCGGATTTTATCTCCTTCACTTGAAAACTTGATCGCATTGCTTAACAGGTTAAGAATGATATTGCGCAATAGTTTTTTATCTGACCATACGATAGCAGAGCCCTCATATTCCTGTTCTACGAGCTGGTCCTTCTTAATCAATACGTTCATTTCGTCCACTATATCAATGATGCATTCCTGAAGATTAAATTCTGTGATTTGTGTTTGTACTTTACCCTCATCCAGTTTACCTAAGGAAAGGAAATCCTCCAGTATCTCATTAAGATGTTTGACTGAACCTTTAATCTTGCCTATATGACGATCTCTTTTGTCCTGTTCATCAGTAAGCGTATATTTTGTAAGCAGGGATGCAGAAGAAAGGACAGTACTTAACGGGGTTCTGAACTCATGTGATGCCATGGAAACGAACCTGCTTTTAATTTCATTAAGGTGTTTCTCTTTATCCAGAGCCTCTTTCAGTTCTGCCTGGGATTGTTCCAGTTTTTGAAGTGCTTCTTTTAAAATGATGGTTCGTTCCTCTACTTTGAGTTCAAGTTCTGAATTGAGTTTTCGTACTTCGTGACTGATCTTTTCCAGTTCATCTTTCTGCAATTTCATACTGTTCTCGCTTTCCTTCCTGCGTGTAATATCTACGATGAAAGCGATTACGAAAAGTTCGTTTTCTTTCCGGTAATGGCTAAGGCTGACTTCAACCGGCAAACCGGTTCCATCTTTTTTCCTGCCATAGAGGTCGCGGTTTTGGCCCATTACGCGGTTGGAAGGATGCTCGTAAAACCCTTCGCGTAACTGGTGATGATGATGTTTGGATGTATCGGGTATCAATATTTCGATGAGTTGCCCTGTGATCTCATTGCTGTTGTAACCGAACATCCTTTCAGCTGCTGGGTTTACCATTACAATTTGACCAGTGCCATTTGCTAGAATGATCCCTTCCGTAGCATTTTCGAATAAAGATGCCAGATGTTCCTGGTCATGACGGTAAGGCATAATAGTTGCTTCTTGTCAATAAATATAGACAAAATCAGGCTGGGGGTTATTTATGATTGTGCGGACAGGTATTGATGCCAAGTAAAGAATAGAGAGGACAAACATTAAAAAGGCTGGTCAGCAATAAAACGCCTGCTACCGCGAGGAGAATAAATGCTGGGGCCCCAGATAATTTGCCGATGTAAAAAAGTACCATGATTGTTACACCCGCGAGGAAGCGGATTAATTTGTCTGTACTACCGATATTCTTTTTCATATAAGTGGTTTTTGGTAATTATTATTTTAATAATTCTTTTTCGATCTGTAATATTTTAGGGAAAAGGATCTCATTTTCGAGATAAATATGTTGCATCAATTCATAATCAAATTCTTTTAGGCGCAGTAAGACAATTTTATACTCTGTTGCTGCATTTTCCGGTACAAGATAATTATCAGTTAGTGTCCGAATTTCCAAAACCGTAGCCACCATTCCCTTCTCATTCCGCATGATAACATCCACCGGTTTGCGTAAGGTTTTTACCAATAGTTTTCCAAAAGAATCCTTGTTCACGTAGGCGCTTGAAACCTGTTTGATATAGGGAAAAATACTGGTCTCTTCTTCTTTTATATGAGGTATGATCTCCTGTTTTAGTTCCTCGCACAGCTTATATACTTTGTGCAGGTTTTCAAATCCAGCTTTATTCTTTTTGATAAAACTGTTCAGTAAATCACAGGTTACAGGAAAATCTGACCTCAGATAGTAATGATGCATATGAATAATATAGTCAACCAAAAAGTAGATTTCCCATTCACTAAAAGGCTTTATGCCCGTCAATTGACAGGGCAGTATCGCTCTTTCTAGTTCCAGTTGTAACCTGTTGAAATCAATCTTTTTTTTGATGCTGGCCATCTGTAAGGTCATGTTACTTCGCTCCGAATATTTCATACGGTACTTGATGAATACCGCAGCCATGCGATAGTCAAACTTCACTAAATCAGCCAACTTCATTTCCGGCGTTATCGTAATCGATCTTAAGAACATAAAGGTTTAATAAAAAACAAATGTTGGCATAATTACCTGCCCGTTAACTGATCAAAGTCATGTCTTTGTCTGATATTTTTCAATACAGGCCTGGAATCCTCACTTTACTTTTAACTTCTTATAAGTAATATACTATGCCCCTATCTGCCACTTGTAATGAAGTACGCTGTTATCATTGTGGGGAACCGTGCTTAGCAACCGTTACCAGGCTGGAAGAAAAAACCTTTTGTTGTGAAGGATGCAAAATGGTTTATTCAATTATTAATGAGTATGCGCTTTGTGATTATTATAACTTGAATGAAAACCCCGGAGTTGCGCAGCGGATCAAAGTTCGTAAAGATAAATTTGCTTTCCTGGATGATGCTTCCATTGCGGCAAAACTGGTAAGTTTCAGGAATGATGAACAGGTTCATATAAAATTTTATTTGCCGCAGATACATTGCAGTTCCTGTTTGTATTTACTCGAAAACCTGCACCGGCTGGACAGGGGGGTTATTTCAGCGAAAGTTGATTTTACCCATAAAGAAGCTACAATAGTGATACAGGCAAAAACAACCAGCCTCCGGCAATTAGCTGAACTACTTGCCCGGATAGGCTATGAACCCTATATAAGCCTGAATGATCTTAACGGCAAACGACCCGTTTATAATAAAAGAATGATCAGCCAGTTAGGGGTGGCAGGTTTTTGTTTTGGAAATATCATGTTACTCAGTTTCCCGGAATACCTTGGAATAGGTGTCTCTGAACAGGGGTTAAAAAATATTTTCCACTGGATCAGTTTTGCATTATCTGTTCCTGTTTTGTTATATGCTGCCATTCCTTTTTATGAATCATCCTGGAAAAGTTTACGGCACCGGTTCTTAAATATTGATGCACCAATTGCACTGGCTATTATCATCACATTTAGCCGCAGCGCGTGGGAAGTGTTATCGGGAACAGGCGCAGGGTATTTTGATTCGATGAGCGGAATCGTTTTTTTTATGCTTGCCGGGCGGGTGCTGCAGGATAAAACCTATCAACGTCTTTCATTTGAAAGAGATTATACTTCTTATTTCCCGGTAGCAGTTTCTGTATTGAAAAAAGATAAAGAAATTCCCACTGCTTTACCGGGCATCAAAGTGGGTGATACTGTTTTGATTCATAATGATGAGCTGGTACCGGCTGACGGGATCCTTTCAAGGGGAAACGCATATATCGATTATAGTTTTGTAACAGGAGAATCCATACCCGTGCTGAAAGAAACGGGCGAACTGGTATATGCCGGCGGAAAACAAACCGGGGGCAGTATTGAGATATTTGTATTGAAGGAAGTATCTCAAAGCTACCTCACTTCACTTTGGGAGAAAGATGATACAACAAAAACAGGTGAGAGCAAATCATCATTCGTTCATTTATTAAGCAGGTATTTTACGTATATCATTTTCGCAATAGCTGCGGGTACAGCATTTTACTGGTATAACCATGATACGCATAAATTATGGCCGGCAGTTACTGCCATTTTTATCATTGCATGTCCCTGCGCTTTATTGTTATCGAATTCTTTCACCAATGGTAACATGCTGCGCATATTGGGGCGAAATCATTTTTTTCTGCGTAATGCGCAAACAATAGAGCAAATTGCCGATACCACGAATATTGTATTTGACAAAACGGGAACCCTTACTTCGTCCATTGAACAGGAGATTATATACGAAGGCAACCCGTTGACGGCCATACAAACAAAACAGGTATCGTCATTGGCAGGTTGCTCTAACCATCCGCTTAGCAGGGCTCTTGCAAAACAGTTTCCCAGTAAAAAGAACATGCAGGTACTCGCCTACAAAGAAACACCCGGAGAAGGGATAGAAGGTTTTGTTGACAATGATTTAGTCAAAATCGGGACCTGCTGTTTTGTATGCGGCAAAACAGACCTGCGTATGGAAACCGCTGTGTTTATCAGTTTCGAGAACGACCTGCTTGGCTGGTTCCGTTTCCGAAATCATTACCGAAATCATATACCGTCTTTGTTAGCAGAACTTAAAAAAGAGTACCGGTTATCTGTTTTATCAGGCGACAATGCATCTGAAAAACAAACGCTACAAAAACTATTAGGTGATGATGCTGATATCCTGTTCAATCAAAAACCGGAAAATAAACTCGCTTATATTAAGGAGCTCCAGCAAAAAGGAGCGCATGTAATGATGATAGGAGACGGGCTGAACGATGCGGGCGCCCTCAAACAAAGCAATACCGGCATTGCTGTATGCGAGCAGACCAACAATTTCACTCCGGCAAGCGACGCGATCATAGAAGCTGCACAACTTTCAAGACTTGGGGCATTTATCCGTTTGTGCAGGGCTAACCGGAAGATCGTAATGGCAAGTTTTGGGTTGTCTATCCTTTATAACCTGGTTGGTTTGTTTTTCGCGGTGCAGGGAAACCTTTCGCCCCTGATAGCAGCTATTCTTATGCCGAGCAGTTCATTATGTATTTTCCTGGTCACTTTCGGCAGCAGTAATCTGTTGGCGAAACGAATGCATCTCTGACAAAAATCAGTTCCTTAGCTGATATTGATTAACTCCTCTACGTTCCGCGCTTGATAATTTTACTTTTTAAGAAAATCACTTATGGCAGTCATTGTTATCCTCCTTATCGCCAGTCTCAGTATTGCCTCTATTTTTTTACTGGCTTTCCTGTGGGGTGTGCGAACAGGACAGTTTGAAGACGATTATGCGCCATCTGCAAGGATGTTGTTTGATGATAAACCTGTTTCACCTATCATAAAAAAGAAATCCAAATAAACATAACGTATGCAAGTTGAGAAATTCTATTATGACAATAAGATAGTAAAAGCCTTTGGTTATGCTACGGTGATATTTTCTATTGTAGGCATGCTGGCAGGATTATATGCATCTATACAGATCTACCTGCCGCAGGCAAGCATGAATATGGCAGCCACCACGTTTGGAAGGGTACGGCCATTGCATACCAATGCGATCATTTTTGCTTTTGTAGGTAATGCATCTTTTGCTGGAATTTATTATTCATTACAGCGGCTTTGCAAAGCAAGGCTGTTCAGCGACAGGCTTAGCTGGATACATTTCTGGGGATGGCAGTCGATCATTGTTGCCGCCGCTATTACTTTATTAATGGGTAAGACCACCGGTAAAGAATATGCAGAGCTGGAATGGCCCATTGATATTGCCATTACATTGGTTTGGGTGGTTTTTGGTATCAATATGTTTGGTACGATCATTAAAAGAAGAGAGAAGCATTTATATGTAGCCATATGGTTCTATATCGCCACATGGGTTACGGTGGCCATGCTGCATATCGTAAACTCTATTGAGATACCGGTTTCTTTCATGAAAAGTTACAGCTGGTATGCGGGTGTACAGGATGCATTGGTTCAATGGTGGTATGGACATAATGCGGTAGCCTTCTTTTTAACAACACCGGTATTGGGGCTGATGTATTATTTTCTTCCGAAAGCAGCTAACCGGCCTGTATATTCTTACCGGCTTTCCATCATTCACTTCTGGGCGTTGATATTTATTTATATATGGGCAGGGCCGCACCATCTTTTATATACGGCTTTGCCTGATTGGGCGCAATCACTGGGTGTTGTTTTTTCTATTATGCTAATCGCGCCAAGCTGGGGAGGGATGCTTAACGGATTGTTTACGCTTCGGGGGGCATGGGATAAAGTAAAGGAAGATCCCGTTTTAAAATTTATGGTAGTTGCTATCACCTGTTATGGTATGGCCACTTTTGAAGGGCCCATGCTTAGTTTAAAAAGTGTTAATGCCATTGCACATTATACCGACTGGATCATTGCACACGTACATATTGGCGGGCTAGGCTGGAATGGTTTCATGGCATTTGCTATACTGTATTATATGGTGCCGAAAATGTGGGGTACTACGCTGTATTCCAATAAACTTGCCACCAACCATTTTTGGCTCGGAACCATCGGTATCATTGTCTATGCAGTTCCCATGTATTGGGCGGGTTTTGAACAGAGTCTTATGTGGAAATCATTTACACCAGAAGGACAATTAAAGTTCCAGTTCCTTGAAACGGTAACCAGTATCAAACCTTTATATATATTAAGAAGCGTCGGTGGCGCTCTATATCTGTGTGGCGCTTTTATAATGGTTTATAATCTTGCAAAAACGATCCGGCAGGGAGTATTTATACCAAACGAAGCTGCGGAAGCTGCTCCCTTAGTAAAAGAGAATACACAAAAAAAAGAGTACTGGCATCGCGTGATTGAAAGAAAACCGGTGACGATGCTCGTGGCAAGCCTCGTCGTTGTTGCATTAGGCGGACTGATAGAGATGATCCCAACCTTCCTTATTAAAGAAAACATTCCTACCATAGCCAGTGTAAAACCGTACAGACCGCTGGAACTGCAGGGACGGGATATTTATATACGCGAGGGATGTTATACCTGTCATTCTCAAATGATACGCCCATTCCGTGATGAAGTGGCACGATATGGCGAATATTCCAAAGCGGGTGAATTTGTTTATGACCATCCCTTCCAGTGGGGCAGCAAACGCACAGGGCCGGATCTTGCTAGAGAAGGTGGTAAATATCCTGACAGCTGGCATTATAATCACATGTACGATCCGAGGTCAATGTCGCCAGGTTCTATTATGCCGCAATATGTATGGCTATTGGATAATGCACTTGATACAGCTTCCACACCTGCCAAGATCAGGGCGATGATAAGATTGGGTGTGCCTTATCCTGCAGGATATGATAAGAATGCAAATGCTGATCTCATTCAACAGGAAAATGTGATCACTGAAAGCCTTAAGAAAGATAAAATAAAAACGCCACCCAATGCAGAGATCATCGCATTGATAGCCTATATGCAACGCATTGGAACAGATATCAAAACTGAGTCTAAAAAATAATATTAATAAACCTAATAGAACTGCATCATGAAATTCATTCATTACATAGAAAAGATCGGGGGAGTGGATATATACGGGATCCTGTCACTACTCATCTTTGTATTTTTTTTTCTGGCGATGCTGGTATGGGTCTTTAAAACCAAACGAAAAACTTTTGCAGAGATAAGCCGTATACCTCTCGATAATTAAGAATCTAAAAACGTAGTATATATGTTTCCGAGAATGAAAAAACTGAATTATATCGGTATTGCT
>JBBRHM010000094.1:0-14605 GCA_038222655.1 Chitinophagales bacterium
GTGTTTCTGCGAGTTTGATGTATTGCACCAGTTTTGCATGAATATCCAGTTCCAGTAAAGGCATAAACCAGCGGTAAATAGTGGTGGCTTCCGCAATATGTCCGGATTTTACCAGGCGGTAAATGGCCACTGTTTCTTTTGGAAATGCGCAAACCAATCCTGCCACCCAGCCATCTGCGCCAAGTAACATCTCTTCCATAGCCAAAGTATCTACACCACATAAAATTTTATAGCGTTCACCAAAACGATTAATCAGCCTCGTAACATTGGTTACATCTCTTGTGGATTCTTTAATGGCCTGTATATTTTTGCAACTTGTCATGTCTTCAAACATATCAGGCGTTACATCTATTTTATAATCAACTGGATTATTATAAATCATCACCGGAAGATCTGTTGCATTGGCCACCGTTGTAAAATAAGTCACTGTTTCACGGTGATCGCTTTTATATCGCATGGGTGGCAACAGCATAATGCCTTTGGCGCCCCATTTTTCCGCAAGGGCGGCCTGTTGTAAGGCTTCACGGGTACTGCCTTCAGCAATATTGAGTATAACCGGGATTTTATCTTCAATTTTTTCGATAGCAAATTTTACGAGTGTCTCTTTTTCCACGGTAGTCAGCACACTGGCTTCCCCTAATGTGCCGCCGAGTATAACACCGTTAATGCCAGCTGCTAATTGTGCCAGGAGATTTTTTTCAAACAATGGCAAATCCAGTTGATCGACAGCTGTGAACTTAGTAGTTAATGCGGGGAATACACCTTTCCAGTCTATGGCCATACGGATAGTTTAGTTGATTAAAGATAACTAAAACAAAAAGCCATCGACTATGCGATGGCCAGTTATTTTTATTGCAATAGACGGTACAGATTTTTTTTATGATCGAAAATATTTTATACCACTTCTCCTTCCAGGTCATAATCATATGCCTTGGTAATTTTTACCTGCACAAAATCGCCTATCGTCAATTTTTTAGCGGAATGAATTACCACTTCATTGTCAACTTCCACACTATCAAACTCTGTTCTGCCCAAATATCTTCCGGCTTCTTTTTTATCAATAATTACTTTGAACGTCTTCCCTATTTTTGCCTGATTCTTTTCATAACTGATCTCCTGCTGCACTTCCATGATCGCCTGGGCACGAATGGCTTTCTCTTCGGCAGTCACATCATCTGAGAGGTCATAGGCAGATGTATTTTCTTCATGACTGTAATTGAAAATACCAACCCTGTCAAATCTATGCTCCTGTAAAAATTCTTTGAGTTCTTCTACATCTTTTTCTGTTTCACCCGGGAAACCAGCGATAAGGGTGGTTCGCAAACAGATGCCCGGAACTTTTTCGCGGATGGTATGAATCAGTTCTGTCATTTCTTCGCGGGTAATATTTCTCCGCATGGCATGTAGCATATTATTGCTGGCATGCTGCAAGGGCATATCGAGGTATTTGCAGATATTATCCCTTTCACGCATTACATCCAATATTTCTAATGGGAATTTACTTGGATAGGCATAATGCAAACGAATCCATTCCAGTCCTTTTACATCTGCCAATGCATGTAATAATCTGGGAAGCTCCCGCTTTTTATAAATTTCCAGCCCGTAATAAGTAAGCTCCTGGGCTATTAGCATTACTTCCTTTACACCTTTCTTCACAAGCCCTTCTGCTTCTTCTACCAGTTGTTCAATCGTTTTACTTACGTGCTGGCCGCGCATTAATGGAATGGCGCAGAAAGAACAGGTACGGTTACAACCTTCACTGATCTTTAGATATGCATAATGCCGGGGCGTACTTAATAAACGTTCACCCAACAGTTCAGTTTTATAATCAGCATCAAATTGTTTTAGGATTAATGGCAATTCAAGTGTACCAAACCAGGCATCCACTTCAGGCATTTCCAGTTCCAGGTCTGCACGGTAGCGTTCACTCAGGCAACCGGTAACATATACTTTATCTAATTTGCCCCTTCGTTTTAATTCCAGCTGATCCAATATGGTATTGATGCTTTCTTCTTTGGCCTTATCAATAAATCCACAGGTGTTCACCACCGAGATATTATGATCCAGTTTACTATTCTCATGCACCACATTAATATCATTCGCCGCCAGCTGCCCGCTCAGCACTTCACTATCTACCAGGTTCTTGCTGCAGCCAAGGGTTATGATATTAACCTTGTCTTTTTTTAATGTTCTTGCTTTCATAAGGGCTGCAAAAGTACAAATATGCAGGCATTATTCATGTCTGTCTTCCTTCAACCCGGGCGTTTCTCTCTTGATAATGAATAATTCAAGCATTTCTCCATTCTGCAGAATCTGTCCCTCTCTGTAAAACCCGCATTTTAACAAAACCTGTTGAGATGGCCCATTATCATTATGGGTTATGGCAAAAATGGAGGATTTGCCGGAGTGCTCAAAAAAATAAGGTATGCCTGCGCTAACGAGTTCTGTCGCGAAACCTCTACCCCATGCTCCGGGCAATAAAGCATATCCAAGATGAAAATCGGATTCGCCGGAGAGATACAAAAAAGAAAAAGTACCCACAAAATCACCGGAAGACTTTTCAAAAACAGCAAACCTTCCGAGGCAGGAGTTATCGAGATAAAATGCCATGTTTTCTACAAGAAAAGCATCGCTTTGTTGCCTGTTCTTTATGGGGCGAATAAAATGCATCACCTTCTCATTACTGTTAAGCAGAAAAAAAGGGTAGCCATCTTCTTTGGTAAATCTTTTTACTACCAGTCTTTCTGTTTCAAATACAAGCATGGACGGTTATTTTAGACCGGCAATATGATGGATGATTTTTGTAGCATGTTCCCGGGAATTTTCTATAAAAAGACTGTGCGTATCCATACCCCCACAAATCACTCCTGCCAGATAAATACCGGCAATATTGGTTTCATGTGTTGCGGTATCATAAGAAGGTTTGCGTACTTCATCATCAGATAATCTAATGCCAAGCAGCTGCAGAAAAGAAAGATCCGGTTGATACCCTGTTGCCGCAATTACGCGGTCATTGGGTATGGTTACCAAACCATCCGGCGTTTGGATAGTTACCTGATGATCCCGTATTTCGGTAATATAAGAATTGAAAAAAGCTTTTACAGATCCATCTTTTATACGGTTTACTATATCGGGGCGCACCCAATATTTTACACGCTCTCCTATTTCATCTTTTCTTACCACCATCGTTACTGCTGCACCTTTGCGCCAGGTTTCCAGGGCTGCATCTACTGCCGAATTGTTGGCGCCCACCACCAAAACTTTTTGAAATGCATAAAAATGTGGGTCGTTATAATAATGTGTCACTTTGGGAAGATCTTCGCCTGGTACATTTAACAGGTAAGGAATATCATAAAAACCGGTAGTAATAATAATATTTTTTGCAGTATACAGAAAACCTTTTGCCGTTCTTACCTTAAACAGTTGTTTATCTTGACGCTGCACCGCATCCACTTTTTCAAACAGGTGAATATTCAGGGAAGCAGATACGGCCACACGACGATAATATTCCAATGCTTCATTACGGGTGGGCTTGGCATTGTTGCTCACAAAAGGAATTCCGCCTATCTCCAACCGTTCAGATGTAGAAAAAAAAGTCATATTAACCGGGTAATGATAGAGTGAGTTTACCAGGCATCCTTTTTCCAATATCAGGTAACGCAATCCATTTGCTTTGGCTTCAAGACCGCAGCTAAGGCCAATGGGGCCGCCACCAATAATTACGATATCAAATATTTCTTCACCCATATTATTTATGTATCTCACTGGAAAAATGGAACTGTATATCGGGATTGTTGGTGATCTCTGTATTTAAAAACCATTCACTCTGTGCAAGGTAAACAGGATGCCCATCTTTATCCTCAGCCGAATTCTGTTGCTTGAAACGCAGAAAGTCACCTAATTTTTCCGGATCCTTACTCGTAAGCCAGCAGGCTTTATAAAAAGGGAGTGACCTGAATTCTGCAGCGGCCCCGTATTCCTGTAATAAGCGGTATTGTATCACTTCAAACTGAAGTTCTCCTACACAACCGATTATTTTTTTATTACCGCCAAACTGCGTAAACAATTGAGCCACTCCTTCATCAGTTAACTGGCTGATACCTTTTTCAAGCTGCTTGGTTTTCATTGGGTCCTTATTCACCAGTTCCTTAAATATCTCGGGTGAGAAAGTGGGAATGCCCGTAAAATAAAAATCCTCTCCCTCAGTTAAAGTATCCCCTATTTTAAAACTACCGGTATCAAATAAACCTACCACGTCACCGGCATACGCATCGTCAATAACATCTTTATTACGTGCCATAAAACTATAAGGATTACTGAAACGGATATCCTTATCTAAACGTACATGATGATAATACGTATTGCGCTCAAACTTACCGCTGCACACACGCATAAATGCAATACGGTCGCGGTGTTTGGGGTCCAGGTTGGCATGTATCTTAAAAATAAACCCGCTGAATTTGTCTTCCCCCACTTCCACTATACGTGTGGAAGTTTCCCTGCTGCGCGGCACCGGTGCAATGCGGATAAAGATGTCAAGCATTTCTTTCACACCAAAATTATTTACGGCGCTGCCAAAGAATACCGGTGCTATTTTCCCATGTAAGTAATCATCCACTTTGAGCTTACCATATACACCATCGATCAATTCTACATCTTCCCGTAACTGTGCCGCATCACGCACTCCCACTTTTGCATCCAATAAACTATCGTTCAGATCGCCGATGGCAATAATATCCTCTTCATCAGCTTTGGTACTGGCGGTAAACAGGCGAAGACTTTTATTATCCAGGTTATATACCCCCTTAAATTCTTTACCGCTATTGATTGGCCAGGTCATAGGGTGCAGCAAAATATGTAATTCATTTTCTATTTCTTCTAACAGCTCAAAACGGTTCTTACCATCGCGGTCCATTTTGTTAATGAATACGATTACGGGTGTATCCCGCATGCGGCATACTTCCATCAATCTACGTGTTTGTGCTTCCACCCCGTTCACGCTATCGATCACGAGAATAACGCTGTCAACTGCCGTTAACGTTCTGTAAGTATCTTCTGCAAAATCCTTGTGGCCCGGGGTATCCAAAAGGTTAATCAGTGTATCACTATATTCAAAACTCATGACCGATGTGGCCACAGAAATTCCACGCTGCCGTTCAATTTCCATGAAATCACTGGTTGCATGCTTTTTTATTTTATTACTTTTTACAGCACCCGCCACCTGTATGGCACCACCGAATAACAGCAACTTTTCAGTCAGGGTTGTTTTACCTGCATCCGGGTGAGATATGATGGCGAATGTTTTTCGCCTGTTAATTTCCTTCTCGTATTTCATAATATGATTCTGGGTAAAAACCCGAAGCCGAACTATCGGCTTCGGGTTTCCCCTGTATTTTCAGCCCGCAAAGGTAAGGGTTAGAAGGTTTATGGTACGTTTATAAACAATAGCTGAGGGATTGACGGAAAACTGAAAAAACGCTGATAAAGTTTGAGATAAAACCGGAGAAAAAGAAAAATTGTAATCTTATTAAACCGTCCCATTTGCCGTACCCCGAAAAATAGAGCCTTGAAAGAAAATGACAAAATGTTCTCCAGATACTGCGTTAAGGGATATTCCTGACCTGATAAATAAAGAGGTCTTGTTTAAGGAAGATATGGGAGGCCGTTGCACAAGTCATATCCTCACTGAGAATTTTTAAACTGCAGTTTCACAGTCAGTGATCGTCCGATAACGTTTTCAAAATATAACCCGTACCACGACAATTCCGTTGCTGGGTTTAAGTAACTGACCAGAAAATGAATTCACAAACCTAAAATGTGATTAAGGTATTATTACTTTATTTTCATTCCTGTAATGCTCCATATCGTATTGCCTGCATCATCCGCCAAAAGCAGGGCGCCGACAGTGGTTACCGCCAGGTTAACCGGTCTTCCATACACTTCTTTTTTTGATGCATCGGCAACAAAACCTGTTAAGAAATCTTCGGGTTGACCCGAGGGCCTGCCGTTTGTGAAAGGGATAAAAATTACTTTATAGCCCGACAGCACCGACCTGTTCCATGAACCATGCTGACCAATGAACATGCCGCCGCGGTATCTTGCCGGAAAGGTGGCCGCATTATAAAAAGCCAGGCCAAGCGAGGCAGTATGCGAGCCTAACGAAATATCCGGAACAATGGCTTTTTTAACAAGATCGGGGCGCTGTATTTTTTCCACGCGTGGATCCTCATGCTGCCCAAAATAAGAATAGGGCCATCCATAAAAACCATTCTCTTTTACGCTTGTTGCATAGTCCGGTACCAGTTCGTCTCCTAATTCATCACGTTCATTGACTGTTGTCCACAAAATATCGGTGCCGGGTGCCCAGCCCATTCCTACCGGGTTACGTAAGCCGCTGGCATAGATCCTTTCACCACTTCCATCAGGGTTGACCTCCAGGATATTGGCACGCCTTGTCTCGTTTTCCATGCCATGCTCCGCTGCATTGCTGCCCGACCCTACAGAGATATAGATCTTGCTGCCGCTTTTATTGGCCAGCAGGTTTCTTGTCCAGTGATTGTTATAGCCGCCTTTGGGCAGGTCAAGAATTTTTTCTCCGGTTGTGGAAATTTTCGTTTCACCGTTCTTATAAGGAAACCGCCATAAAGCATCTGTGGCCGCAACGTAGAAATAATTGTTAATGATGAGCATGCCAAAAGGCAGTTCGATATTATCAAGGAAAACAGTACGCAGGTCGGGAAGGCCGTCATGATCCGTATCTCTCAGTAAGGTTATCCTGTTGGCGCTTTTTCCAAACCGTTGTGCATTATCGGCGCCAATGATGGCGGCCCCAATTCTTTTCAGTCCTTTTATTTCCGTATTGGATTCCGCAACGAATACATCTCCATTATCAGCCACATAAATATTTCTGGGGTTAATAAGACCCGTAGCAAAAGGCATAACCGTAAACCCTTCAGGAGCCACCGGTGTTTTCCCTTCAGGCCAACCGATAACCCGGCTGTAGTTCCTTACAGATTTACTTTGATAGGGCTGCGGCAAAGTATCGGTCGCTGATGGGTAGGATGCCGCTTTGGATCGCATATCCGACTGTGGTTTGCGATTGTTACATGCTATGCAACATAATAGGATGGCAATAATGCTGCCGGATAAATATTTCATGATCTTTGTTACTATTCATGCAAAAGCAATACCACTATGTACTGATGGCATTTATTATTAAGGTAGTAAAATACTCCAATTACTATTTTCCGAAAGCTGATCTCAGTTTTTTTGCAGCCAATGACTGCGCGTCCCTTGCTTGCGGGATGACTGCAGCCATGCCAAAAAACTCATGCGTAGCGCCTTTGTATAATTGATAGTCCGTCGTTACGTTTGCCACTTTTAATTTGTCTGCCAGCAATTTTCCTTCCGATTGCAAAGGATCTATCTCTGCTCCAATGATCAAGGTGGACGGCATCCCTTTCAGATTCGATTTTACCAGGCTGATGCGCGGGTCTGCTGCCTGGGAAGTAGCGTTCAATTCGTTTGCGACGAACCAAGCCATCATAGGTTTGCTTAAAGGTTTCGCTGCAGCATACTTTAGATAGCTTTCACTATTCATATCGTTATTTGCTACTGGATACACCAGCACCTGATACAAAGGCAGCTTTATCTTTCTATCCCTTGCCATCATACTTACGTTTGCTGCAAGGTTGCCTCCCGCACTTTCACCCACTACCGCTACTTTCGCATTATCACCTTTGATCGCTGCCATGTTAGCAAGCACCCAGCGATACGCATCAAATGCAGTTGTGTGCGCGGCGGGGAATCTCTTTTCAGGCCCTTTTGGGTATTCAACAGATACCACTACTGCGCCAACCTGTTCGCATAAACTCTGAGCACCTGCACTGTACACATTGATATCAGCAATCACCCATCCGCCACCGTGGTAGTAAACTATAACGGGGTAATTCGCAGCGCTTTCTTTTGGTGTGTAAATCCTGATATGGGTTGTACCCCCTGTTACCAGGATGTCTTTACCCATGGTATCACAGAGTGCCGGGGGTATAGCCATATTATGCTCTTTCATAACAGCCATCACAGCGTCTGTGGGCGTTGGCTGCATCCTGGCTTCTTTGGCATCCAGGGTTTCTATCGGTTTGCCTTCCAGGGAAACGAGCTTTTCAATCACAACCTGCATTTCTGGGGTAATGGAGGGACCCCAGGAAGGAACGGCGCCTGAAGGTTTAAGTGATATTTCTTTATTTTCTTTTGATATACTGTCTTTCGTATCTTTTTGTGCTTCAGCAGCACTTTCAGGGTTACTGTTACAGGAGAACAAAATGGCCATGCAACTTCCTGCCAATAGGGTTTTAAACAATGGTAATATTTGTTGGTACATAAAATTTGTTTTGATTTCTAAATAATTATTTACAGGAATGGAGCAGATCACTAAAATCAACAGGCTTCTTTTTTACGTGCCAAAAAACCTATTGATACATTTACATTTTCGAAGCGCCCATTATTTTGCAACCTTTCATGCAAGGTGATTTTATTTACTCTATAAAACGTTACACAATTCGACAAATATGTTACATAAGTAACATATTTGTTATTGGTCCGGGTTTCATTGTAATTAAATCAATTTATTTTTGTAAGGATAGCTCAGGCAGAATAAAATGCAGTAAGTTATTTGGAAGAAAACGAGTTCTTATAGAGTAAGAAAAAAAGATCGTTGGAAATCAACGAGCTATTTTTCTTGAAGTGATCCCTTTCGAACAATTCTCGAACCATTTTATGGATGATTTAAAACGACTGGCTGCGATGGTGGCCTGATTGTCTGTTGATAATCTGCCTTTTGCAAAGGCGGCAGGAACTTTTTTTGTGAAAGAGAAACGTGAAGAAGGATGCAAAAGCTAATAATGAAATGTGAAGGGTATGGAGAGTTAATGAAGGAGAAATCTTGGAAACAGGGATATAAGATCATATTCTTTCAATTTAAAATCATTTAATCATGGCAGAAATTAAGAGAAGAACCCTGACATTAAGTACAGGTAAGCAAATAAAATTGTTCGGCAATAGTATTGGTATTGGCAAATCGCTGGAAGCCGAAGGGTATGCCCCCAATATATTTCTCGTATTAATCAAACGAGGATAAGGAAAAAAGCATTCTATCCGTGTCAAATCTTCATCAAGTAACAGCAGAAGATATGTATGAATTGGCAGACTATTCGATCCGGCTTTGGCTGGATTTGAAGGATAATATCCGCAAGCACGGAATAAGCATCGCGAAAGTTTTTAATAATGATGCTTTGAGGTAGGCAGGTTTTGTGAGAGACAGTTATGAAGATTGTGGAGTTACTTTTCCCATGGCTGACAGATTTTCCGGCTTTTTAATTCTGTGATTTTTCGAAAATCCCTGTCATGAATGGAATGGGAAAAAAAAGAATATTCTTGAATATAGACCAGAAGATGTTATTAGCGAAAGAAGAACAATAATCAGCTATTTCCATAGTATCAAAAGGCCAATAAAAAACAAGGTAAAACCCTCTTTGAAAAACACACAATTTTGAGTTAGAGTAACACACTCTATCGGAGTCTACAGGCCGTCATCGCCAATGGGAGAACTTTTCAAAGTTTGTAATATAGTACCAGACATGCGAAAAAAAGTTCTTGAAACTGAGAAAGAATACCGGCTCAATTTTGAACGATTACAAAAAAGCAGAACGATTGAAAACAGAAGCAGAATGACTTGAAAAGGCAGCCAGGATAAGGTAAACATCCAGAATAGTTTGCCGTATACAAAGGATATCGAAAAATAAAAGGTCTTTACATACAGGAAACAAAACTAATTGTATCAGAAAATTTTAAAGAAATACTCGCCTGAGCAGGAAAATCCAATTGTGTTGATCCATTGATTCTGATTATGCGGCGTGTTGCTCTTTGTTCCTTTCCTGGAAAAGATCATGGTACACCTGCAGGCGCATCCAGTATTCAGCATTTACCTTCAGGAGCTTTTCAAGTTTGAGGGCAATGGCGGCGCTCACGTTGCGTTTGCCATGGAGCAGTTCGCTGAAATGGCTGGCTTTCAATCCGAGCTGCGACGCAAAATCGGACTTTTTGATATCACGGGCTGCGAGTTCATCCGAGATTACTTCTCCCGGATGGAGAGTGATGTCGGTAAAAATCTCTTTACCGTTTTTCCCTGTTACTTTATAATTAGACATAGTGTTAAAAAAATGGGCGGCACTTCTTAACCGCCCTGGTTATAGAATAACTTTTCTTGGATCACCGGTAATGATTGGTTATGTCTTCGATTACCAGTATATCGCTGATCACCACTGTTCCTTCGTGAGAAATGCTTAGGATCAGGCGGTATTTCTGATCAACGCGGACCGAATAAAACCCTTTGAAATCTCCTTTCAAAGCCTCAAAATTCAGTCCTCTCAGATTGTGTAAGTCGCGGATACTATCCGCCATTTGTAATTTCAGCACGGTCTTTTTGAATAAAGAGATGGTCTTTGTGCTGAAACGTGGCTTGCCACGCACGGTCTGGTTACGAAATACCTTCTCCAGGTAATCGTTGTTGAATCTAATGTTCATATGAATAAGAACTATCGTGAAAGGTTACATTACCTTTTACTTCCCAAAAATAGGGAATTTTACAGAATTCCCAAAAAAAGGGAAGATTATTTTATAGGTATCTATTTTTAGACCGCATTTTTTTAATCAGAGGAAGAATATCGGCTCAATTTTGAACGGTTACAAAAAGAAGAACAATTGAAAACTGATGCTGAAAGCCTCGAAAAAGTGGCTAGGGGAAAGTAAACAACCAATTAATAGCTGGTGATTTCAAATAGACAGGATAAGTCTATGCCCTTTTTTTGAACTCTGCTTACGATAATGGTGGAAAATATGGTGATAGTAATCCTATTACATTATCATTTGCGAGATACAAATTTTCACAAATAAAATTGGGAAAAATAATAATGTTTCGTCCCTGTAGACAAATTGGTTATGTATCGGCAGAAAATGAACCCGTTGGGGCAGGTGAGGATAAGTTGAATCAGCAGACTGCGGACACTAGTAGGGTAACTCCTTACAGTAGGTTAGCGAGAGGATTGCTTACCTCTGGGCGCATATTTCCCGGTGATTTAGGTTTGGACCTGGAATAGCCTTTAGTAATTAATCCTTTAAGTGTAGAAACATGTCCCCCATTATTTGATCCTATTCCCAAATCGACAGAAAAGGCCAACTATTAAGCATGGGTTGGCTGATTAAGACTGGCATAATAATTTAGCCAATTATAGAAATCAATAAAGGAGAAAATCTATCATTAATCTTTAAATTTAATCAAATGAACTACGAAAAACACCAGTCGATAATCGAAGTCATGAATGACTGCGCTACAGAATGTAATTATTGCATTTCCGCATGTCTTGAAGAACAGGATGTTAAGTCTTTAGCTAGGTGCATTAAACTGGATATTGATTGTGCTGAAATATGCACCCTTATTGCCGGTTTCGCAGCAAGAGGTTCAGAACACGCCATGCATCTAATGAAAGAGTGCGCAGAAATATGTGATGCCTGTGCAGAAGAATGTGAAAAATTCGCTGACAGGTACAACCATTGTAAAAAATGCGCCGAAGCCTGTAGGGCTTGTGCTGAAGAATGTAGTGCCATGGCGTAACTAAATTACTATGCACTGAAAGTGTATAGGTTTGTTTGAAGATTGAAATTCTTATTCGAGTAACATCGTATCATTATTCTCATTGGAATAGGCACGATGATGCTCTAAGAATTCCTGAACCATTTCATCTGATACGTTGCCAGCACTATAAACTTCATATCCAATCGCCCAGAATGACGGCCTCAATAGGGCTTTTGCAGATGGGGAACTTCCATCTGAAGCTTCGGTGAACTTTGCCTTTCAAACGCTTTATAATCTCACTTATGCTCTGCCTGTGGTGAGTAATATTAGGAAATCATCAAAAATGAATGCTATGATGATAGACATGATGAAAAAAGATGGGATGATGGGTATGAAAAGCCGTGGCAATATGAAGAGTATGAAGATGAATAGAAAATAAATTTAAATTTTTTTGCCAGTCAAAGCAACTGTTTTTTAAATATTACAATACTGACCCTTGTGGGTTCAGCATTGTTTTAATAACTTAAAATAAATAAAATGAACATATCCGGATCAGAACCCATTGACAGCAATATAACTTCAGGAAATAATAAATCCTTTTGGACAGATTCAACATCGCCAATTATTTTTGAAAAACTCCAACAAAATATTGAAGCAGATATTTTAATTGTAGGTGGTGGCATAGCAGGATTAACCACTGCATACTGTTTATTAAAAGCAGGAAGAAAAATAATTTTAGTAGAAGACGGATTCATAGGTAGTGGCGAAACAGGGCGTACCACAGGGCACATAACCTGTGCATTAGACGATCGCTATTTTGAACTTATTAAAATATACGGAAAAGAAAAAGCAACTCTTGCTGCCAATAGTCACATGGAAGCAATTCAATTTATAGCAAACACAGTTAAGTATGAAAATATTGATTGCAATTTTAAAAAAGTAGATGGTTATTTATTTTTAAGCGAAAGCGATAACAAAGAAACTTTAGAAAAAGAATACGCAGCAACTAAGACAGTGGGCTTGCTAACCGAAATGTTAGAACAAATTCCTGCTTTAGAACCCGAAAAAGGAAAATGGTGTATCAAATTTCCTGAACAAGGACAGTTTCATATAATGAAATACCTCAAAGGACTAAGTGATGCAATCATTAGCATGGGCGGGAAAATTTATACCGAAACAAAAGCAGAAGAAATTTCTAAAACAGGAGCCAAAGCAAATGGATTTGAAATAAAAGCAAAACACATTGTTGTTGCAACCAATACACCCGTTAACGATTGGGTTACCATGCACACCAAACAATGGGCATACCGTACTTATGTAATTGCAGCAAAAATTCCAAAAGAAAAATTACCTTATGCTTTATGGTGGGATACAGGTAATAAAAATTCAAAATGGACTGCCTCACCTTATCACTATGTGCGCCTGGAAGAATTTGACAACAACCACGATCTTTTGATTTCAGGGGGCGAAGACCATAAAGTAGGACAAGCGGATGATGAAAATATTCCCGAAGAAAAAAGATATACTAAACTTATTGAGTGGACACAAAAACAATTTCCTGCCATGCAACGGGTAGAATACAAATGGAGCGGGCAGGTAATGGAGCCAATAGATGCAATGGCTTTTATAGGAAAAAATCCTGGCGACGAAAACATTTACATCATTACAGGCGATTCAGGAAATGGAATGACACATGGAACTCTTGGCGGAATTATTTTAACTGATATAATTACAGGAAAACAAAATCCTTTTCAAGAATTATATAACCCGGCACGCATTACGCTAAAAACGGTTGGCGATTATATGCACGAAGCCGGTAACATGGTTGCACAATATGTAGATTGGATTACCGCAGCCGATTTAAAAGATGCAAACGATTTAAAAACAGGCGAAGGGGCAATTATTTCATCTGGCATGAAAAAAATTACCGCTTACCGCGATGAACAAAACAACCTTCACGCCTGCACGGCAGTATGTCCGCACCTCGGTGCAATCTTACAATGGAATGCTGACGAAAAATCTTTTGATTGTCCCGCTCATGGTTCACGATTTACAACAGAAGGTAAAGTAATAAACGGACCCGCAGTTACTGATTTAAAAAAATTAGAAGTAAAATAAAAATTAGAAACAAGAAAAGTATAAAATATTAAATTATCAAGCAATATATGCTTGTGCGCTGAATAGGACAGAAACCACTTTAAAAGGTGTATTTGTAAAAAAGCGCGATTCTGGGATAGTAAAACCAAAACCGATCTGATTAATCGCTCCCGATTGATACTAAACAAATTGCTTGTCTGTTTAGATGGGAAACTGACTTCATCAAAATGGGCGAAAATGGTAAAATGTTCTCCCGATACACCGCTAAGAGATATTCAGGGTTTGATAAATAAAGTGCCAGTTTTTGGTGTTTTACGCCGTATTAGGATTCTCTGATAGGTCATTCAGAAAATTGAATTTTACTTTGGCCTGTTTTAACTTGCACTTTAAAACTTGCGGATAGTTATAACTTCGTTTCTAAATTTTAAGCGCAACTGCCAGGCTTTTTAGCTTAGCTGGGATTTTGTTAAGTGGTAAAACGAAATCAACACAGCCTGCTGCCTGAGCGTGAAGCGGCATGGAGTCAACTTCGGCAGACATGTCCTGAGCAAAGGTTTTTCCTCCGTTAGCTTTGATGTGTTTGCAGCCCTCAGTGCCATCGCCATCATATCCCGAAAGGATAATGCCTACCGCACGCGCACCCATTGCCTCTGCCAGAGAAATAAAAAATAAATCTACTTGTGTGTTCCTCCTAATGCGAGGTGAGATTATTTTGAATCGATAATTTTCAATAGTAAGATCTGAGTCAGGAGGAATAACGTAAACATGATTCGCAAGAATCATCATTGCCACAGAAGCCACGGTTACTGACATTTTCGTGTGCCTCTGTAGTATTTTAGCTAACTCACTATGGGCGTTGGGGTTCATGTGAGAAATAAT
>JBBRHM010000095.1:0-14600 GCA_038222655.1 Chitinophagales bacterium
CCTGGCTACTGCCAATTCTATTGCAGGCGTGATCAGTGGTGCGAGGCAGATAGAATGTACCATTAACGGATTGGGAGAAAGAGCGGGCAACACTTCACTGGAAGAAGTAGTGATGGTAATTAAACAACACAAACAACTGGGTTTATATACCCATATTAATACCCAAATGCTTAACCCCATAAGCCGCGAAGTAGCAGATACTATGCGAGTGCCGGTGCAACCCAATAAAGCCATTGTAGGCGCCAATGCATTTTCGCATTCATCGGGTATTCATCAGGATGGGTTCCTCAAAGATTCTTTAACCTACGAAATTATTAATCCTCAAGAAGTGGGCGCAGGCGGAAGCCGGATTGTATTAACAGCGCGCAGTGGCCGCAGCGCACTGGCTTACCGGTTTCAGAAAATTGGATATTCATTCAATCGTAATGATATAGATGTTTTATACGAATCATTCCTGCAGGTGGCAGACAGAAAAAAAGAAATTGAGGAGGATGATCTGCATCAACTGGCCCGGGCATATACACCGGAGCCGGTAATAGTTTAGGATTTTCTCATCAGTATAGTTTTAGTTTGAGTAGCGTGGTGTTTCTACACCACGCTTTAATTAACATTATGGCAAAGACATTATTCGATAAAATCTGGGATAAACATGTAGTACAAACTATTGAGGATGGTCCCTCTGTATTGTATATAGATAAACACTTTATACACGAAGTAACCAGTCCGCAGGCATTTAATGGTATAGAAAAAAGAGGACTGAAGGTATTGCGCCCACAACAGGTGGTGGCAACAGCAGATCACAATGTACCAACGCTTAATCAGCACCTGCCCATTACAGACGAACTCTCAAGATTACAGGTACAGCAACTTATTGAAAATTGTAAGAAACACGATATTGAATTATATGGATTAGGGCATCCCTTTCAGGGCATCGTGCATGTGATAGGTCCTGAACTTGGTATTACACAACCCGGCATGACCATAGTATGCGGCGATAGCCATACCTCTACACATGGCGCGTTTGGTGCAGTGGCTTTCGGTATTGGTACCAGTGAAGTGGAAATGGTATTTGCTTCTCAATGTGTACTACAAACCAAACCCATGGTAATGCGCATTAATATTGAGGGCGAGTTACCCGATAGTGTAGTATCTAAAGACATTATTCTCTACATCATTTCAAAAATAACATCCAGCGGAGCAACGGGTTATTTTGTAGAGTATGCAGGTTCTGCTATCCGTTCTTTATCTATGGAGGCCCGCATGACTATTTGTAATATGAGTATTGAAATGGGCGCACGGGGCGGAATGATTGCACCTGATGAAACAACGTTTGCCTATATTAAAGGCAGGCAGTTTGCACCGGGCGCACAACAGTGGGATAATAAGTTGGTAGAATGGAAACAATTATACAGCGATGATAATGCTGTATTTGATAAAGAAATCTATATCAACGCATCTGAAATAGAACCCATGATTACCTATGGTACTAACCCGGGTTTAGGTATTGCCATCAATGGATTGATTCCGGTAACAGATACCATACCTGATGAAGGGGAAAGAAAAAATATTATTAAAGCATTGCAATACATGGGACTTGAATCGGGAAAACCTTTACTGGGTATGCCTGTACAGCATGTATTTATCGGTAGTTGTACCAATTCACGTATCGAGGACCTTCGTCTGGTAGCTGCATTGGTAAAAGGAAGAAAGAAAAATGAACATGTACAGGTAATGATTGTGCCCGGCTCACAACAGGTTGCCAAACAGGTGCATGCAGAAGGGCTGGATAAAATTTTTATAGAAGCCGGCTTTGAAATAAGACAGGCAGGGTGTAGTGCATGTTTGGGAATGAATGAAGATAAAATACCGGCAGGCGAATATTGTATCAGTACCAGCAACCGGAATTTTGAAGGAAGGCAGGGTGCAGGCGCCAGAACATTATTGGCCAGTCCTTTAACGGCAGCGGCGGCGGCGATAACAGGTGTGGTAACGGATGTAAGAACGTTGATACAATAACCTGCTGAAAGGAGAATTAGAAATTATTGCTAATATGATTTATATAAAAGTTATAACTAATTATTTAAAATAATTTCCCACTTGGGGTAGGTATGATACCATTACAAAAAATACAATCACGCTTTGTTCCATTATTCATGGAAAATGTGGATACGGACCAGATTATTCCAGCGCGTTTTTTAAAAGCTACAACGAAGGTTGGATTTGGGAAAAACTTATTTCGCGACTGGCGTTATGAAAATAATGATGATACAAAGCCCAAAAAAGATTTTGTATTAAACCAGCCACAATACAGCGGTGATATACTGGTAGCGGGAAAAAATTTTGGCTGCGGTTCTTCCAGAGAGCATGCTGCCTGGGCGCTACAGGATTATGGGTTTAAAGCAGTAGTGTCTAGTTTTTTCGCCGATATCTTTAAAAATAATGCGTTAAATAATGGCGTGTTGCCCGTAAAAGTAAGTGATGAGTTCCTGGCAAAATTATTTGCACAGGGAAACGAATCAACCATTACCATTGAGGTTGATAAACAAACCATTACTATAGATGCAACCGGGGCGCAGGAAATATTCAGCATTAACACCTATAAGAAAGCATGCCTGCTAAACGGGTATGATGATATTGATTATCTTATAAGTATACAAGAGGCAATAGAAAAATTTGAAGAAAAATTTCAATCAACAACCATAGAATAAAACAACCGCATACAAAAGATAATTACTGGAGAATGGAAAAAAAGATAGCCCTCATATTAGGCGACGGAATAGGGCCTGAAGTTACCAGGCAATCCGTTAAAGTATTAAATACTGTTGCAAAACGTTTCGGCCATGTATTTCATTATACAGAAGCGATTATGGGGGCTGATGCTATTGATAAAACCGGCAACCCCCTTCCCGATGAAACCATAGCTACCTGTCTTGCAAGCGATGCCATTTTGTTTGGTGCGATTGGTCATCCGAAATATGATAACGACCCTTCCGCAAAAGTGAGACCGGAGCAGGGGTTGCTTAAACTGAGAAAAGAATTACAACTGTTTGCCAATATACGTCCGGTGAGTACCTATTCTTCACTGCATCATCTTTCACCGTTAAGGGCGAAACAATTGGTGGGCGTTGATTTTGTGATCTTCCGAGAATTAACAGGCGGTATTTATTTTGGAAAAAAGGAAATGAGTGAAGACCAGTCGCGTGCATCTGATGATTGTGTATATACGAGGCCGGAAATTGAACGAATCTCACACCTGGCATTTCAATATGCACAAACAAGGAAAAAGAAATTAACGCTGGTTGATAAAGCTAATGTGCTGGAAACATCGCGGCTCTGGAGAAAAGTGGTTCAGGAAATTGCCACGCAATACAGTGATGTAACCGTAGATTATATGTTTGTTGATAATGCTGCCATGCAGATCATATTAAATCCTGCACAATTTGATGTGGTATTAACAGAAAACATGTTTGGTGATATTATTAGTGATGAGGCAAGTGTGTTGTGTGGATCGCTGGGGTTATTACCTTCTGCATCGGTAGGCAATACAACCGCTTTGTTTGAACCTATACATGGTTCTTACCCGCAGGCTGCCGGAAAAGATATTGCCAATCCACTGGGATCGATTTTATCTGCCGCTATGCTGCTCGATCATTTTCAATTGGCTGATGAAGCCCATGCGGTAAGGAAAGCGGTGGAGTGGACATTGTCGAATGGGTTTGTATCAAAAGATATTGATCCCATCAATAATTATTCAACAACAGCCATCGGTGATCTGGTGAGTGATCATATTGAACGAAATGCCGATAGTGGCAGGCGTAATAATGCAAGCCTGAATCAATCCACCATCATTTAATAACTAACACACGTTTGTAAACAAAACTTGTGTTTTGATAAAATAGTAATAACAGTTCTTTGTTTTTTGAAATGGCGGGAGTATTTTTGTTCTAACGAATTCTCTATGTTGAAGAGCAGATTACATAAAATAAAACTGGTTAGCACGATAGTCATTATTGTGGTTGTCATTATTATTCCTGCACTACCCGGAGGAGGAGCCTTACTTTAGTTAAAAAATACTAATCATATAAGCCCCGCCTCTAAAAAGGCGGGGCTTTTTATTTGACACCGTAAACAAAGAATACAATATTAATTATGGCAAACTATTATAACGAGAACACACTCATTTATCTCAATGGCGCTTTTGTAAAAGCAACAGAAGCAAAGATGGATCTGTACAGCCAATCGCTACACTATGGATATTCTGTATTTGAAGGCATCCGTTCTTATAAGACGGCTAGCGGCAAAACGAAAATTTTTAAGGCTGTTGCACATTTTGAAAGATTGAAAGTTTCTGCACAGGCATTGAATCTTCCGTATACTTATGAAACGGAAGAGTTGATGGCAGCTACTTATGAAGTATTACAGCGAAATCAATTGCAGGATGCCTATATCCGTCCTTTGGTATATGCACCGGCAAATATGAGTTTCAATGTTAATACGGAATCCTATATCGTAATCGAAGCATGGGAGATGGCGCCATTTTTGGGCGATAAATTATTGCGCGTAATGACTTCTTCCTTTCAACGACCTAATCCCAAAGGGTTTAAAATACATGCGAAAGCAGCAGGACATTATGTAAACTCCATTCTCGCCAGTCAGGAAGCAAAGGCACAGGGTTATGATGAAGCGTTGTTATTGGATATGAATGATAAAGTTGCCGAAGCGCCCGGCGCTAATGTATTTTATGAAAAGGATGGAACCTTGTTTACCCCTTCATTGGGAAATATTTTACCAGGCATTACCAGGGCTACGGTATTGGAACTCTGTGATGAACTGAATATACCGGTAAAAGAAAAATTATTTTCTATAGAAGAAATGTATGGTGCAGACGCGGCTTTTTTCTGTGGTACCGCTGCAGAAGTAATTGGACTGCATTCACTCGATGATAAACTTTTTACAATGGACTGGAAGAATACCCTAAGTAAATTGATACAGGATAGTTATAAAAACCTGGTTGTAGAAAATAAACAGGAACTGGTAAATGAAATATCAGGTGTTGAATAAAGAAATAAAGACGACCAAAAAATATGTCAAACGAATTGAATAAATACAGTAAAACCATTACACAGGACAGCACGCAACCTGCTGCCCAGGCTATGTTCTACGGAATTGGTTTAACAGATGCAGATCTTGAAAAAGCACAGGTAGGCATTGTAAGCATGGGCTATGATGGTAACACCTGCAACATGCACCTGAATGATCTGGCCAAATTAGTAAAGCAGGGCGTATGGGATAATGAGCTGGTAGGGTTGATATTTAATACGATTGGTGTAAGTGATGGTATGAGCAACGGTACGGATGGTATGCGTTATTCATTGGTAAGCCGCGATATTATAGCCGATTCAATTGAAGCTGTTTGTGGTGCACAGTATTATGATGCCATCGTTGCGATACCTGGCTGCGATAAAAATATGCCGGGATCAATCATGGCCATGGGAAGGTTGAACCGCCCTTCCATTATGGTATACGGAGGAACCATTGCACCCGGCCATTATAAAGGGCAGGATCTGAATATTGTTTCTGCCTTTGAAGCGTTGGGTCAAAAAATGGCTGGCCAGTTAAGTGAGGAAGATTTTAAAGGTATTGTTCAAAATGCGTGTCCTGGCGCGGGTGCCTGCGGTGGTATGTATACGGCCAATACCATGGCTTCTGCTATTGAAGCCTTGGGTATGAGTTTGCCGTATTCCTCTTCCAACCCTGCCTTAAGTGAAGAGAAGCAGAAAGAATGTCTGGATGCAGGAAAAGCTATTCGCTTGCTGATAGAAAAAGATATCAAACCAAAAGATATCATGACACGCAAAGCTTTTGAAAATGCCATTACACTGGTTATGGTAATGGGCGGCAGTACCAATGCTGTATTGCATCTTATTGCCATGGCGAAAAGTGTGGATGTGGAATTAGTGCAGGATGATTTTCAGGTGATCAGTGACAGAACACCGGTGCTGGCAGACTTTAAACCCAGTGGAAAATACCTTATGCAGGATCTGCATCAATATGGCGGCGTGCCTGCGGTGATGAAATATTTATTACAGCAGGGAATGCTGCATGGAGATTGCTTAACGGTTACCGGCAAAACACTCGCAGAAAATTTAGCATCAATGCCTGAGCTGGATTTTGATGAACAGAAAATTATTCTGCCGGTAGAAAATCCCGTAAAAGCAACAGGGCACTTACAGATACTCTTTGGCAACCTTGCAGAGGGAGGCAGTGTAGCCAAGATCAGCGGAAAAGAAGGCGAACGTTTTGAAGGACCCGCAAGAGTATTTGATGGAGAACATGCATTGATCAATGGTATTAACAGCGGTAAGATACAACCGGGAGATGTGGTAGTAATAAGGTATGTAGGACCGAAGGGCGGACCCGGTATGCCGGAAATGTTGAAACCCACTTCTGCTATTATTGGTGCGGGTTTAGGTAAAAGTGTAGCGTTAATAACAGACGGAAGATTTAGTGGCGGCACGCATGGATTTGTAGTAGGACATATCATGCCGGAAGCATACAATGGCGGATTGATCGCGCTCGTAAAAGATGATGATGTGATTGAGTTAAATGTGGCTACCAAGCAAATGACCTTAAAAATTTCTGAAGCAGAGATTGCCAAACGAAAAGCTGCCTGGAAGCAACCGCCACTGAATGCAACAAAAGGGGTATTATTTAAATATGCGCAGTGTGTAAAAGATGCTTCACAGGGATGTGTAACAGATACCCTCTAGCACCCTAAGGGGTATTATAAAAAGGATAAATAAGATTGTATGAATACAATTGATGAAATAAAAACAGAAATAAAAACTGCATCTCAACTTCCCCTTCAGAGGGCTGGGGAGTATGAGGTTCTTGAATTATCTGGTTCTCAGGTTGTGTTAGAATCCTGTATAGCTGAAGGGGTTGATACCATATTTGGTTATCCAGGTGGTGCCATAATGCCCATCTATGATGCATTGTATGATTATAATGACAAGCTGAAACATATACTGGTAAGGCATGAGCAGGGTGGTATACATGCAGCGCAGGGTTATGCAAGATCATCCGGAAGAGTGGGTGTCGTATTTGCAACCAGTGGTCCGGGGGCCACAAATTTAGTTACCGGGTTGGCTGATGCCATGATTGACAGCACGCCGCTGGTAGCCATTACCGGCCAGGTGTTTGCACATTTACTGGGAACAGATGCTTTCCAGGAAACAGATATTATCAATATAACTACACCGGTTACCAAATGGAATTATCAGGTAACAGATGCTACAGAAATACCCAATGTAATGGCCAAAGCATTTTATATAGCCAGAAGCGGAAGACCGGGACCGGTGTTGATTGACATTACCAAAAATGCGCAGATACAGAAATTTAAATTTGAGGGCTATACCAAATGCAATCATATACGCA
Source organism: Chitinophagales bacterium (assembly GCA_038222655.1). Classification (GTDB taxonomy): domain Bacteria; phylum Bacteroidota; class Bacteroidia; order Chitinophagales; family Chitinophagaceae; genus Sediminibacterium. The sequence continues at coordinate 7,438 of JBBRHM010000095.1, forward strand.
GTTATCGGCCAAAGCCGATTGTGCGGAAGGAATATATTGCAGAAGCAGCCAAGTTGATCAATGCAGCAGAAAAGCCATTCGTGATTTTTGGCCAGGGAGTAATTCTGGGTCAGGCAGAAAAAGAATTCAAAGCGTTTATAGAGAAAGCCGGAACCCCTGCCGCATGGACCATTCTTGGCTTAAGTGCCTTACCTACAGATCATCCTTTAAATGTAGGTATGCTGGGTATGCATGGAAATTACGGCCCTAATTTATTAACCAATGAGTGCGACGTATTGATTGCTATAGGTATGCGGTTTGATGATCGTGTAACAGGAAGACTCGACAAATATGCGAAGCAGGCCAAAATAATTCACCTGGATATTGATCCTGCTGAAATAGATAAAAACGTAAAAGCCGATGTAGGCGTATGGGGCGATTGTAAAGAGACTTTGCCCTTACTCACTAAACTGATTGAGGAAAAAGTACACACACAATGGGTTGAAAAATTCCGTGCCTGCGACCGGGAAGAAAATAAGGAAGTGATTTTTGAAGAACTGCATCCCACCACAGAACAACTCACGATGGGCGAAGTGATCCGTAACCTGAATGAATTAACTAATGGCGATGCGATTATCGTAACAGATGTGGGGCAGCACCAGATGGTTGCCTGCCGTTACGCACGGTTCAATGAATCGAAAAGTAATATCACCTCTGGTGGATTGGGAACCATGGGTTTTGCTTTACCCGCGGCCATCGGCGCAAAATTTGGTGCACCGCACAGAACGGTGGTAGCCGTGATTGGTGATGGCGGTATACAAATGACCATACAGGAATTAGGTACAATAATGCAGACCGAAATCAATGTAAAAATCATGATCCTGAACAACCAGTTTCTTGGTATGGTTCGCCAATGGCAGCAGTTATTTAATGATAAACGCTATTCATTTGTTGATATTGGCAGTCCCGATTATGTGCAGGTAGCCAAAGGTTATCGTATTGCCGGGCAGAAAGTATCTGTAAGAGCAGACCTGCGAAAAGCATTGAAAGAAATGCTGGATCATGATGGATCGTATTTACTGGAAGTGATGGTGGGCAAAGAGAACAATGTATTTCCTATGGTGCCGCAGGGTTGCAGTGTGAGTGAGATAAGGTTAAAGTGACCTAACCCCCAACCTTCTGTAAGGGGAGTTGGTAAGATTGCTCAATGAAATGTGTTTAATATTTTATTATATAAAAAATAGTTCCCCCTTCAGGGGTCAGGAGGTATGAAACAGGAATTTACCATAACCGTTTACTCAGAAAACCATATTGGTTTGCTGGTTCGTGTGGCTACGATCTTTTCGAGAAGAAAGATCAATATTGAAAGCCTGAATACTTCCCCTTCAGAAGCGGAAGGTATTCACCGCTTTACCATTGTGATTGAAGAAACAGAAGAAGTGGTAAGAAAACTGGCGCGACAGATTGAGAAACAGGTAGAAGTATTAAAAGTATACTATAATACCAATGAAGAAATTATCTGGCAGGAACTGGCATTATATAAAGTGCCTACAGATGAGATTGCAGAAAAAGTAAAAGTCGAAAGATTGCTGCGCGAGTATGGTGCACGCGCCGTAGTAATACGTAAAGATTATACCATTTTTGAAACCGTTGGGCATAGGGAAGAAACGGATAAACTGGTAGCTGTACTGGCTCCCTATGGATTGATTGAGTTTGTTCGCAGTGCCAGAGTAGCCATCATTAAAAACAGTAAAGGCTTTCATGAAAAATTGAAAGAGTTTGAGCAGACAGAACCGGCTGAAGAAGTGGTGGAGAACGATTTTCTGGATAAAAAGGACGAAGTGTTCACGATGTGATATCGTGAAATGCGAGGCGAGAGTGGATTGTCTTTGCGGAGGAGTAAGGATGAAGCAATCCTTGGTATGAAAAGACAGTATCCCTGTTTTTGGTAACACAGGCTGCTTCGTTCCTCGCAGTGACGATGCCCAAAGTAGCAACGGCACAAGTGAGTGACACAACGAAGCTGAATAAAAAACAAAAGCCGTATCAATTATCAACCATAAACAAGTAAACCCATAAACTAATACACATGGCAAAGTTAAATTTCGGAGGTGTTGAAGAAAATGTTGTGACTCGTGAAGAGTTTCCCCTGGCCAAAGCACAGGAAGTTTTAAAAGATGAAGTAGTAGCGGTTATAGGCTACGGTGTGCAGGGTCCGGGCCAGGCATTGAACCAAAGAGAAAATGGTATTAATGTAATTGTTGGTCAGCGTAAGAATTCAAAAAGCTGGGATAAAGCTGTCCGTGATGGATTTGTTCCGGGAAAAACATTATTTGAAATAGAAGAAGCGCTGGAACGAGGCACTATCATCTGTTATTTATTAAGTGATGCTGCGCAGATTGCCATGTGGCCCACTGTAAAAAAACATTTAACGCCGGGTAAAGCACTATATTTTTCTCATGGGTTTGGTATTACCTATAATGATCAGACAGGTATTATACCTCCTGCGGATGTGGATGTTTTTTTAGTTGCACCAAAAGGTTCGGGTACTTCACTGCGCCGTATGTTCTTACAGGGGCGTGGACTGAACAGCAGTTACGCTATTTTTCAGGATGCAACGGGTCGTGCCTTTGATAGAGTGGCAGCACTCGGCATTGCTATTGGCAGTGGGTATTTATTTGAAACCAATTTTAAGAAAGAAGTTTATAGTGATCTTACCGGGGAGCGTGGAACACTAATGGGTGCCATCCAGGGAATCTTTGCGGCGCAGTTTCAGGTGTTGCGTGCAAAAGGACATTCTCCTTCTGAAGCATTTAATGAAACCGTAGAGGAGTTAACACAATCTTTAATGCCATTGGTAGCAGAAAATGGTATGGACTGGATGTATGCCAACTGTTCTACTACTGCGCAACGCGGTGCGCTTGACTGGTGGAAAAAATTTCGCGACGCCACATTACCTGTATTTACCGAACTCTATGAAAGTGTAGCAGCCGGAAAAGAAGCCGCAAAATCCATTGAAAGCAACAGTAAACCAGACTACCGCGAAAAACTAAATGCAGAACTGAAAGAATTACAAGAAAGTGAAATGTGGCAGGCGGGTAAAACGGTAAGAAGTTTACGACCTGAGAACCAGGTGCCTGCTTCAGTAGAAGTCTAACAACTCATCCCGGACATCGCTTTGCTCGTCCTGCCCCTCTCTATTCCATAGAGAGGGGCGACAAGCGAAGCGACGTCGGGTTGAGTAAAAAATAATTCATGCAACCACACACTATCTCAACACCCACACTCGATTTTCAAACCGCCAAAGAGCGGCTGAAAAAAATCGTAACCCGCACACCCCTTACGTATAATCATAACTTGTCGCGTAAATACCAGTGCCATGTCTTTCTGAAAAGGGAAGACTTACAGGTGGTTCGTTCTTATAAACTGCGCGGTGCCTATAATATGATGAGTAGTTTGCCGGAAGAACAGTTGCTGAAAGGGGTGGTATGCGCAAGTGCGGGCAATCATGCACAGGGTTTTGCCTACAGCTGTAAAAAGCTCAATGTAAAAGGCGTGGTGTTTATGCCGATCATCACTCCCAATCAAAAAGTTAACCAGACAAAAATGTTTGGAGAAGAAAATATTGAAATAAAATTAATTGGCGATACGTATGATGATTGTGCCGTTGCAGCGAAAACCTATACGCAACAAAATGGAATGACTTTTATTCCTCCCTTTGATGATATCAGGATTATTGAAGGTCAGGCAACCGTTGGTATTGAGATTTTAGAAGATCAGTCTGATATTGATTTTCTTTTTTTACCGGTAGGCGGCGGCGGTTTAAGTGCAGGAGTTGGGGCATATTTCAAAACCTTTTCTCCCAAAACAAAGATCATCGGTTTGGAACCCGAAGGGGCCCCGTCTATGTATGAAGCTTTAAAAGCAGGTCACCCGGTAACACTGGATTCTATAGAACGATTTGTAGATGGTGCATCCGTAAAGCGTGTGGGCGATATTACTTTCAGTATCTGCAAAGAAGTGCTGGATGATATGCACCTGGTAGCGGAGGGAAAGATATGTACAACGATTTTAAAATTATACAATGAAGATGCAATTGTTGTAGAACCTGCCGGTGCGTTGGCTATTGCAGCACTCGATGATTATGCAGATATCATCAAAGGAAAAAATATTGTTTGCATTGTAAGTGGCAGTAATAATGATATTGACAGGATGCAGGAAATAAAAGAACGTTCCCTGCAGTATGAAGGACTGAAACATTATTTCCTGATCCGTTTTGCACAAAGACCGGGCTCTTTAAAAGAATTTGTGAACCACGTATTAGGGCCAGATGATGATATAACCCGCTTTGAATATATGCAGAAGCATAATAAAGAAACGGGACCTGCCCTGGTAGGTATCGAATTAAAATCGCAGCACGATTATGAGACCTTGTTAGAAAATATGAACCGGTTCCATTTTAATTATACGGAACTGAAACCGAACGATAATTTGTTTGGATACCTGGTATAATGAAACAGCTTAGTAAGTAAGATTAAAAAAAATTACATGCATATGCAAAGAAGGCAGTTACCTATTATCTCATTTGCACAGAAAGGTTCACTGTTTGCTTTAGTTATGATTACCATTACAACCCTAAAGGGTTTGTAAATATCGTATCATCAGCGGGCTTATATAAGCTGTTCTTAGGTAAGAAGAACAGGTGTTTATTCAAGTAAAATTTCAAGTTTTCAAAATCAGATATGCAAGTATTAAAATTCGGTGGCAGTTCAGTAGCTGGTGCCGTTAATATAGATAAAGTAATAACCATTGTACAGGCAGCTATTAAAAAAGAAGCTACGGTGTTAGTGGTATCGGCCATGGGGGGCATAACAGATAGTTTGTTGAAAGCCGGCAGCCTGGCATCAGTAGCTGATGAAACCTACAAAGAGCTGCTGAAAGAAATGGAGAACAGGCACCTGGATACAGTACGTGAATTATTACCTATTCAACAGCAAAGTACCACCCTTAGCCAGGTAAAACAACAGTTTAATGAACTCGATGGTATTTGTGATGGCGTTTTTTTGTTGGGTGAATTGTCTTCCCGCACAAAGGACAGGATTGTAAGCTATGGGGAGTTATTATCTTCTATGATTATTTGCGCAAAATTGCAGTCTTTACAAATTGATCAGGTGTGGGTAGATGCGCGAAAATTAATTACTACTAACGACCATCATGGAAATGCCGCCGTTGATTTTGCTTCAACAGAAAAAAAGATTCAGCAATATTTTCAAAAAGAAACACATCAATTGTATGTAGTCCCCGGCTTTATTGCCAGTGATGCAAATCATAATACCACTACACTGGGCCGGGGAGGGTCGGATTATACAGCAGCAATATTTGCAGCAGCCGGCAAAGCATCTGTGCTGGAAATATGGACAGATGTTAGTGGTATGATGACCGCTGATCCCCGACTGGTGCAGAACGCCAAGCCTATTCAGCGTATCTCTTACCAGGAAGCGATGGAACTTTCTCATTTCGGTGCTAAGATCATTTACCCGCCCACCATTCAGCCGGTAATGAGTAAGAATATTCCAGTCTGGATAAAAAATACATTTGCACCCGATGATTATGGAACGGTCATCGAAAATAAATCGGAAGCAACCGATAGTTTTATACGGGGCATTTCCAGTATCAATCATATTAATCTTTTAAGCCTTGAGGGTAGTGGTATGATTGGCATACCGGGTTTTTCCAAACGTTTATTTGAAGGCCTTGCCAACGAAAGTGTGAACGTGATTCTCATTACCCAAAGTTCTTCCGAACATTCTATTTGTGTAGGCATTAACCAAACAGATACTGAGAAAGCAAAACGTTCCATCGACAATGCATTCAGTTATGAAATTCGTAATGGCCAGGTAGAACCGCTGAAAGTAGAAACAGGCTTATCTATTGTAGCGCTTGTTGGTGAACAGATGAAGAGTCACCCGGGTATCAGTGGTAAAATGTTTGGGGTGTTGGGAAGGAATGGTATTAACGTAAGAGCCATTGCACAGGGATCATCTGAAAAAAATATTTCTGCTGTTCTGTCTGCCAACGACGTAAAAAAAGCCATTAACGTACTGCATGAAGAATTTTTCGAGACTACGTATAAACAACTGAATGTATTCATCGCGGGGACCGGTAATGTAGGTGGTAAACTATTGGGACAGATAAAAAAACAATACCAGTATTTACGTAATGATCTACGGTTGCAGGTGCAGATTATTGGTCTTGCCAACAGTAAAAAAATATTGCTGAATGAAGAAGGTATCGGATTGGATACCTGGAAAGAACAACTGAAGGAAGCCACTCCCGGAAATATCCATGATTTTGTAAAATTGATTATTGAAAAAAACCTTCGGAACAGTGTATTTGTAGATGTAACGGCTAATGCAGAAGTAGCCGGCATTTATGGATCCTTGCTGGAGAAGAGTATATCTATAGTGGCCTGTAATAAAATTGCCTGCTCTTCTTCTTACACTTCTTACCAGAATTTAAAATCACTGGCAAGGGAGTTCAATGCCATGTTTCTGTTTGAAACAAATGTGGGAGCGGGCTTACCGGTAATCGGCACCTTAAATGATTTGTTACGCAGTGGCGATAAAGTAAATAAAATTCAGGCAGTATTATCCGGCACACTCAATTTTGTTTTCAATAATTATAATGGTACAATACCCTTTGCTGATGTGGTTCGCCAGGCGCAGGCAGAAGGATATACCGAGCCTGATCCGCGTTTAGATCTTGGCGGAACAGATGTAATGCGAAAAATAATGATACTCGCCCGTGAGGCAGGGCAGCATCTGGAGATGGATGATATCAGCAATGAATATTTTTTACCTGCTGCCTGTTTTGAAGGAGGCGTAGAAGATTTTTATACCGAGATGGCAAAACAGGAACCGCATTTTAAAAAAATATTTGAAGCTGCTGCTGGTGCTTCCTGTAAATTAAAATTTGTAGCCACCTATGAAAATGGAAAAGCCGCTGTAGGGCTTCGCCATATTCCTGCCGAATCTGATTTTTATCATTTATATGGAAAAGATAATCTGGTACTGTTTTATACAGAACGTTATCCTGAACAACCTCTGGTAATTAAAGGAGCCGGCGCAGGAGCAGATGTAACCGCATCCGGTGTGTTTGCAGATGTGATAAGGGTTGCGCGTTAA
>JBBRHM010000096.1:0-14595 GCA_038222655.1 Chitinophagales bacterium
CACTGCTTCGGAACTAATAAGGCTAATGCTGTAAGGCGGATTGGTCAATCCCGATTTCTGGATATTAATGATGGCCGTGATCCTTCCTTTTTCGAGGTCTTCCCGCAATTCGTTTGCATTTTTTCTTATCACCTTTATACCCGCAATCTCTTTGATAATAGGATATACCGGGTTGACGGTATCGGCATTTTGATCAAATGCCACATTTAAAGATACCCTGCTACCTCCTCCAATAAACCCAAATACCAGGATAAAGATTAAAGGAAAGGCAATACTGAACACAACCGCAGAAGGACTTCGGAAAATTGCCCGTAAGCTACCTTTGGTAATAGCGACCATAGCCCGTAGCTGGCTGTAATTAGCTTTCATAACCTATTCATTATAAGAACAAATCTATCCTATTATTCTACGAAAGCAAAAAAACGTATAAAAAGGTTGGAGAAAAATAAAATACAGACATTTGTCGTATATTTGTACGACAAATGGCAGCCATGGCAAAAATGCAGAAATATTCACAGGCCAAGAAAACAGGCCCCACAAAGGTTGAAGAACCTATGGCTACTTATTTGCCCGTAAGAAAACCCGTTTCCGTAACTGACTATACCTATAAAAAATTAAAAAAGATAGCAGACATGGTTCCTTTCACGCAAAGTGAATGGGCCAATATGCTGCACCTGTCAGAAAGAACTTTACAACGGTATGCTAAAAACAATTCTTCCTTTGAAGGAATTTATACTGATCGCATTTTATTACTTCAGGAAATGATTGAACTGGGGCTTGAAACTTTTGTAAATGCTGACTCCTTCTATCACTGGCTCAAAAAAGATAAAACGGTGATGGGCCAACCCATCAATTTTGTTTCTCTCTATTCAGACAGAGGCATCCAGCAAGTAATTGACCAGATTGGCAGAATACAATACGGTGTATATACATGATCGTTTACAGATTTGCACACCCTAAGTTTGCCCATGACCTTTCCGGTACAGGTGCCCGCCTGAAAGGAGGAAGATGGAACGCTGCAGGCACGCCCGTTATCTATACAAGTGAATGTATCTCTTTGGCACTTCTGGAAGTATTGGCCAATTCAGGTACTTTGCAAGAATTACAAACGATCCAGTTAATGGAGATCGAAATTCCCCATAACTGTGCAGTGCATGAAATAAAACCACAAAGTCTGAAAAAAAACTGGTACCATGATTTTGATTATACCCAATGGATGGGAGAGGAAATATTTAAAACAGCAAAAACACTTTCCCTGCGATGCCCTTCTGCTATTGTGCAGAGCGAACATAACTACCTCATCAATCCCTTACACCCTGATTTTAAAAAAATAAAACTGAACAGTATCACCCATTTTTATTTTGATGAAAGATTATTTAAACAGCAGCCCTTTTAATGAACATCAATCGTAAAAGCTAGCCTGGCCTGGGGTATACCCACCATTTCTTTAACTTGTTTAAACTGCTTAAGCAGCTTTGCCTGCTCCTCTCCTATTTCTTCCTTAATCAGATCTTTGCTGATCGATTTTTTATAACTATTCATTATCTGGTCGAGCAAACTTTTCTTCTCGGGATATTCTTTCACTTTGTACTCCTTCATCTTTGCCATCCTGCCTGCGCACTCAATGGCATCCTGCATGGTACCAACACGATCCACCAGTCCTACCTGCAGCGCTCTTGCGCCTGTCCATACACGTCCCTGTGCAATACTGTCTACATAGACTATACTTTTTTTACGTCCGTCTGACACACGGCTTTTAAATGTATAATATATAGAGTCTGTTGCAGCCTGGAAAAAATGTTTCTCCGGTTCAGTCAAGGGTCTTTCACTATTGCCCATATCAGCATAAGGCGCAGTTTTAACGCCATCGAATGTGATACCGAGTTTATTTTTAAAAAAGGACTGCATATTGGGAACGATACTGAATACACCAATAGATCCTGTAATGGTATTGGCATTCGCAAAAACAGAATCTGCATTGCAGGAAATATAATAACCGCCCGATGCGGCCACATCGCCCATACTTACAATAACAGGTTTTTCTTTACGCGCCAGTGTTATTTCGCGCCAGATCACTTCACTTGCCAATGAACTGCCACCGGGGGAATTTACGCGGAACACTATCGCTTTTACATCTTTATCAAGCCGCACTTTTCGTATAAGGGTTCTGAATGCATCACTTCCTACCTGTTCATTATCGCCGCTACCGGAAACAATATCTCCATCAGCATAAATAATGGCAATTTTATTATTACCGCCGGTTTGTTTATAGGAAACCGATTTGGCATAAGCTGAAAAAGTTACAAAATTTATCCTGGCACGGGCATCAATTTTTAATCGATCCGATAATTCCTTTTTAACCTGGTCATCATATTTCAATCCATCCACCAGTTTATTAGCTAACGCATCATGCGCGGTCTGTATCGATCCATTCACAGCCAATGCCCTTAGTGTTGCGGTATCTATATTTCTGGCAACCGATGCTGCTTCCAGGAAGCGGCTATACAAATCACCCAGCCAAACCGATGTCTGTAATCGGTCTGCATCACTCATTTTTGTTGCCCGTAAAGGCTCTGTTGCACTTTTAAACTTACCGGCATAAAATATCTGGGGCTGTATTTCCAATTTATCCAGTGTGCCTTTCAGGTAAGGCATATTAACGGAAAATCCCTGCCAGTCGACACCACCCTGTGGGTGACAAAATATTTTATCCGCTGTATTACCCACATAATAGCCTTTCTGGGAAATCGCTTCTCCATAGGCAATCACAAACTTTTTACTGGTCTTAAAATCCAATATGGCTTTACGCAGTTCTTCACTGGATCCAAAACCATTAGCGTTGTTACCACACAAAATGTATACACCTTTTACTGATGAATCAGATTTGGCATGATGAAGCAGTCTTACCATATCATACAGTGGTGGTATCGCATCATCTATCCGGTTAATTAATGCATTCAGTGTATTTGCATCACTCTGTTCTTTAAAAGTGGCTGACAGATCCAATACCAAAACTGCCTTACTACCTACTATGGGCTTCTCTGATGAAGTGGCACTGGCTACAAAACCGATGACCATAACTAAACACAAAATCGCAAATATGACAAAAGCCAGGAAAGAGGCAAAAAATGTTTTAAAGAATCCGTTCATAATTTTTTATTAATTGGTACTGAATTTAAAGATATTTGAACCATACTATACTTCCAATTTATGAGTACAGCTTATTTGCTGACAGGCGGCAATCTCGGCAACAGATCCGCTTATTTACAGGAAGCCAGGAAACTGGTTCAACAATATTGCGGCAAGATCGTTCATTTTTCTGCTATTTATGAAACAGCAGCCTGGGGGGTTACGGATCAACCTGCATTTTATAATCAGGCACTGGTGGTGGAAACAACACTTACACCGCAACATCTGATGCGGCAACTTTTAGAAATAGAAGAAAAAATGGGAAGAAAAAGAATCCTAAAAATGGGGCCGCGTATTATTGACCTTGATATTTTGCTAATAGATGATCTTGTACTTTCATCAGATTTATTAACGTTGCCTCACCCCGCCTTGCCGGGAAGGCGGTTTGCCCTGCTTCCATTATCTGAGATAGCCCCTGCATTGATTCATCCGACACTGCATAAAACCATCAGCCAGTTACTGGCAGAATGTACAGATGCATTAGATGTGCAAAAAAAATATCTTCCTGCTAACTGATGGCAGTTAATTTTGAACGATACCGACTAACGCTACATGAAGCATCATTTTATAACTGTTGAAGGAAACATAGGTGCGGGCAAAACCACACTTACGCATTTATTGGCCAAACATTTTAATGCGAGGCTGATATTGGAAGAGTTTGCCGACAATCCCTTTTTACCCAAATTTTACGAAAACCCGGCGCAATATGCTTTCCCGCTCGAACTTTTCTTTATGGCGGAACGTTACAAACAGTTGAAAGATATGGTGCATACCAAAGACATGTTTCAAAGCATTACCGTTTCAGATTATCTGTTTACAAAGTGTTTATTGTTTGCCAAAGTAAATCTTTCGGAAGAAGAATTCAGGTTATACCAAAAATTGTTCGAGATCATTCACCAGCAACTGGTATTTCCAGATATACTCATTTACCTGCACGCACCGGTTCAGAAATTACAGGCCAATATTAAAAAAAGAAACCGGTCATATGAACAGGGCATTTCAGATGAATACCTTTTCCATATACAGGAAACCTATACCAGCTATATCAAACAACACAATATCAAAACCATATTTATAGATGCCAGCAATGCTGATTTTCTGGGTAATGAAAAACACCTGCAGATTGTTATTGATGCATTGGATAAGGATTATGAAAATGGGCAACAGTATTTTAGTTTACCGTGAGAAGATGACAGATATCCGAGGAAGGTAAACGGTCTTCTATCCCTAGACAATAGTATAACGCATAATAATGACAGAAGTTCCTCAAAAAAACGATCCATTTGCCGCCGTCCGCATTCCGGAGTTTCGCAACCTGCTAATGGGGCGTTTTTTATTTATTATGGGTTTACGCATGATGGGTACGCTGGTTGGCTGGTGGGTTTATGAATTAACCAATGAACCTTTCGCCATTGGACTGATTGGATTATCTGAAGTAATACCGGCCGTTTCTTTATCGCTCTATGCCGGACATATTATTGATATCAGTGAAAAAAGAAAGCTATTGTTGAAAGGCGTGGCTTTATATTTCTGCTGCGCTTTACTGTTATTAGGACTTTCCACGCATTATACCGCTACACAGATCAGCAATCACTGGATAGCTTTTAGTATTTATGTCATCATTTTCTTTACTGGTATTTTCAGGTCATTTACCGGGCCAACATTTGGTGTGATGGTGGGATCCATTGTACCAAAAAATAACTTACAGAATGCCACTACCTGGAGCCAGGGAACCTGGTTATCGGCCTCGGTAATGGGGCATGCAATAGTAGGATTTCTCATTGCCGGCATTGGCAATACGGGGTCATTACTAATTATCTGTGTATTAGTAGTAGGCGGATTTTTTTTCATGTACCGGCTTACACCCAAACCTGCCTTGAATGAGCCGGGAGAGAAGAAAACACTCGACAGTGTAAAAGAAGGTTTGCAATTTGTATTTACCTCAAAAGAAGTTTTGGGTGCTTTATCCCTCGATCTTTTCGCGGTACTATTTGGCGGGGCCGTAGCCATGATACCGGTATTTGCCAAGGATATCCTGAAAGTAGGACCGGTTGGTTTTGGGTGGCTCAATGCCGCATCAGATATGGGTTCTATCTTCATCATCATACTCATTACCCTTTTTCCCATGCGCAAAAAACAAGGGAAAAGATTATTGTTTGCTGTGGGTGGCTTTGGCGTGTGTATCATTGTTTTTGCTCTATCAAAAATATTCTGGTTATCATTTGCGGTTTTATTAATAAGCGGTATTGTAGATGGTATCAGCGTAGTGGTAAGAGGCACCATTCTCCAGTTAAAAACGCCGGATAATATGCGGGGCAGGGTAATGAGCGTTAACTCAATGTTCATCAACAGTAGTAATGAATTGGGACAATTTGAAAGTGGCGTTGCCGCTAAACTGATGGGCGTGGTACCCTCCGTAGTTTTTGGTGGTTGCATGACCTTACTAGTTGTTATAACCACCTGGGCCAAAGCGCCCAGTTTGCGAAAAATGGAATATTGAACTTTTGTACCTTTCCTGTGTTATAACACTCCTAAACTATGTATATGCAAAGACGATCATTTCTCCGTACATCGGGTTTAACAGCCGGCTTACTGGCCGTTTCTTCCAAAGATATTTTTGCAGCTTTCCTGCAGCAGCCTGCCTATAAAATAAAAATGCTTCGCGGCGATATAGGTATTTTCTCTGAAAAAGGCGGAACCATTGGTTTCTATCCATCTAGAGAAGGATATATCGTGGTGGATTCACAGTTCGCAGATTCGTCTCAGCACCTGATAGATGAATTGAAGAAAAGGAAAGACAAACCCTTTAAAATGCTTATCAATACCCACCACCATGGCGATCATACAGGAGGTAATATCTCTTTTAAGGGGATGGTGGAACACGTAGTGGGTCATCAAAACTGTTTAGTTAATTATAAACGTGTAGCAGAACAAAACAAGACAGTTGATAAGCAATTATTCCAGGATATGACTTTTGGCGATAGCTGGAAATACAAGGCAGGTAAAGAAAGGATCCGAAGTTATTATTTCGGTGCGGCGCATACCAATGGAGATGCCATTATACATTTTGAACACGCCAATATTGCGCATATGGGCGACCTTTTGTTTAATGAAATAGCTCCTTATATAGACAGGAGTGCCGGCGCCAATATTAAAAACTGGATACAGGTGTTACAGAAAACCCGCAACACTTTTGATAACGATACGATTTTTATATTTGGCCATGCAGCCGATCCTGAAAAAGTAACCGGTAACAAACAAGATCTGATAGCATTTGAAGATTACTTACAGAAACTACTGGCATTTGTGGGTAGCGAGATAAAGGCAGGCAAATCAAGAGAAGATATTATAAAAGTTAAAGAAATACCTGGTGTAAGCTGGAAAAACAGTGGTGCGGACAGAAGTTTAGGCGCTGCTTACGACGAGCTTACTTCAAAGTAGGCAATAGTCTTTCTAGCACATGATAAACGATCGGGCAAAATGTTGAATTTTTCAGCGTGATGACCGGTCGTTTTAATAATACATCTTCATCTGTGTAGGGAAAACGGTGACAGTCGGATGGACGTGCTTCATAAATACCGCAATAATTATCAGACTCCAAAAATGGGCAGGGCTTGGTTTTGGCAACATAGTCGCCTTCGGTATCAAGCGCAAGATAGGTTTCAATAAAATCCCCTTCTTTCATTCCCAGATATTTACTGATGCGTTTAATATCCGGCGTTTTAAAGCGCGGCGAATAATTCTTGCAGCAATTGGCACATTGCAGGCAATCAATTTTACTAAACGCTTCATCATGTAGTTCGGGAAGTTGTTTTAATACTTTATTCTTATCCGCTCTTTGCAGGAACTGCTTATATTGTTTCTGGTGCTCAGCACTCCTTTTCTCCCAGTTATCTAATTTTACTTCACTCATAATAGTTAACAATCAATTGAGACGCTATGCAAAGACTTACCCTTACTTTGCAGCACAAGGTTAATGGATTTAACTTGATTTCCTTCTAATCCTCTTACTTACCGGTTATATTTATGAGTGCATTAAAAGAACAGTGGCTTATCCTTCTCTCCACTCCTGTTTATATTTTCATTATAGGATTAGAATTATTGCTTACCCATCTCCAGCACCGTAAAACCTATACTTTTAAAGATTCTGCGGTTAATCTTTACCTGATGCTGCTTAATTCAGGGATTGATCTCGCATTTCGTGTCGTATACCTTGCTATACTGAATTATTTTTATGTACACGCTATAATCAATATTTCACAAGCTTTCCTATATTGGTTATTGTTACTGTTACTGGAAGATGTTCTTTACTACTGGCTGCACCGCATTGACCACCAGGTTCGTTTCTTCTGGGCCATCCACGTTACGCATCATAGCAGTGAAAAAATGAATTTTACGGTTGGCTTCCGCTCCTCGGTGTTCCAGCCGTTATATCGTTTTATCTATTTTATACCATTGGCACTGCTGGGCTTTAAACCCATTGATATAGCATTCATTTATTCCTTAACGCAGATCTGGGGCATTTTTGTACATACAGAACTGATTCATAAAATGGGCTGGCTGGAATATTTTATGGTTACACCTTCCCATCACCGGGTACACCATGGAACCAATCCTAAGTATCTGGACAAAAACATGGGTATGTTTCTGATACTATGGGATAAATTGTTTGGCACTTTTCAACCAGAATTACCTGCGGAAGAATACCGGCCCATCATTTACGGACTAACAAAAAATATTGAGCATCCAAATGCGGTCACTGTCATTTTTCATGAATGGAAACAGATGGGTAAGGACCTGGCACTAAAAGGACTGGGCACTAAGAACCGACTCTTATACCTCTTTGGCCCACCCGGCTGGAGCCATGATGGAAGCAGGCTGACCAGTAAACAATTAAGGCAAAAAGAAATAGATATGGGTAAAGAAACGGGTGTATAGTAATTTCCATTGCACACCCTTTCCACAGGTTCAACAAAACCTTTATTATACTGTGTTATCCTCTTACCTTTGCCGCGAATTATTCGATTTGGCTGCCCGGGAAAGCATTATCAAAGCGGCAAATAACCTCAAACTACAGATGTAATTATGAATTTATTCGACAGGCAATCCACTGAGTTCCAGCGCAGGCATATTGGCCCCAATGAGGCGGATACAAAATTGATATTAGACACCATCGGCGTTGCTTCGCTGGAGGAATTGATCAGCAAAACCATTCCGGCTTCTATCCGTATAAAAGGCGAACTGAATATCCCCCCTGCCATCAGTGAATTTGAATACCTCGCAGCCTTAAAAAAAGTGGCAGCAAAAAATAAAGTCTATAAAAATTATATTGGCCAGGGTTACTATGGTACCATCACACCCAGTGTAATCCTGCGTAATATTTTTGAAAACCCAGGATGGTATACACAGTACACTCCTTACCAGGCAGAAATTTCACAGGGCCGTTTAGAAAGCCTTTTGAATTTTCAAACACTCGTTACAGATCTTACGGGATTACCTATAGCCAATGCATCCTTACTGGATGAAGCTACCGCTGCAGCTGAAGCAATGGCCATGATCTTTCATCATGTAAACAAGACAGATGTAATCAGCAAACCGAAATTATTTGTAGACAATCATATTTTCCCCCAAACAAAAGATGTATTGGTTACTCGTGCAGAACCTATTGGCATTGAACTGGTGTATGGCGATTATAAAACGGTACAACTGGACAAAACTTATTTCGGGGCCATTATTCAATACCCAAATAATGATGGATCTGTTGAAGATTGCCGTGCATTTATTAACAGCGTGCATGCAGCAGAAGGTTTGGTAATCATGGCCACTGATCTGCTTGCACTTTCTTTATTAACGCCTCCCGGCGAATTGGGTGCAGATGTTGCCGTAGGTTCTACCCAACGTTTTGGTGTACCCATGGGCTACGGCGGACCGCATGCTGCTTTTTTTGCTACACAAGATGATTTTAAACGGGGTATGCCCGGCCGCCTGATAGGCGTTAGTATTGATGCCCAGGGCAACCGTGCATTGCGCATGGCCCTGCAAACCAGAGAGCAGCATATTAAACGCGAAAAAGCTACTTCCAATATTTGTACGGCACAGGCATTGCTGGCCAATATGGCCGCTATGTATGTGGTGTATCATGGCCCTACAGGATTAAAAGACATCGCGGCAAGAATTCATCTCTTAGCGCAGTGTGTTGAAACCGGTTTAACCAAACTCGGTATATCCCAAACCAATAGCTTTTATTTTGATACCCTCAAATTAGTTGGCCTGGATACTGCACATGTAAAAAACATGGCTGAGAAATACCATACTAATTTCCGCTTTTTTGCGGATGGCAGCATTGGTATCAGTATCGACGAAACCACCACCATAGAAGATGCCAATACTATTCTTAAAATATTTGAAGCCCTTACAGAAAAAAGTACCGGCCATCAACTAAGCTCAAAAGAATTCCAAACCCCAAACTCCAAACTCCAAACTGAACTAACACGTTCTTCTACCTTTTTAACCCACCCAGTCTTCAACACCCATCACAGCGAGAGTCAGATGATGCGGTATATTAAACAGCTAGAGAATAAAGATCTTTCTTTAAATACCAGTATGATCAGTCTCGGCAGCTGTACCATGAAACTGAATGCTGCTTCTGAAATGATACCCGTAAGCTGGCCAGAGTTTGGGGGCCTGCATCCCTTTGTACCACAAAACCAGACCGAAGGTTACCAGGAAATTATTGAGGAACTGAATCGCTTCCTCTGCGAGATCACGGGTTTTACAGCCTGTAGCCTACAACCCAATAGTGGTGCGCAGGGAGAGTATACTGGTTTGTTAACCATCCGTGCCTACCATGCAGAAAGAAAAGAAGCACATAGAAACGTGGTGCTCATTCCGATCAGTGCACACGGAACCAACCCCGCCAGTGCCGTAATGGTTGGGTTTAAAGTAATCGTTGTAAAATGTGATGAGGCAGGTAATATTGATGTGGCAGACCTCAAAGCAAAAGCCGAACAATATAAAGATACCCTGGGTGCTTTAATGGTAACCTATCCTTCTACCCATGGTGTATTTGAAGAAACCATACAGGATATCTGCCAAATCATTCACGATAATGGAGGACTGGTGTACATGGATGGCGCCAATATGAATGCACAGGTAGGATTAACAAGCCCGGGTATGATCGGTGCTGATGTTTGTCACCTCAACCTGCACAAAACATTTGCCATCCCGCATGGCGGCGGTGGACCGGGCATGGGACCGATTTGCGTGAATGATAAATTAGCGCCTTATCTCCCCGGCCATTCGTCAATCGTTAATCGTGAATCGGCAGAAAAAGCCACTCACGCCGTAAGTGCAGCACCTTATGGCTCGGCCAGTATATTACTGATCAGTTACGCTTACATTAAAATGTTAGGGGCAGACGGAATACGCATGGCCACTGAGTATGCCATTCTTAATGCCAACTATATGAAAGCAAGGTTGGATAAATACTATAAGATTTTATATACCGGCAGCAATGGAACCTGCGCGCATGAATTTATTGTAGATCTCCGGCCTTTCAAACAATCGGCAGGTATTGAAGCAGAAGATGTAGCCAAACGTTTAATTGATTATGGTTTTCATGCACCTACTATGAGCTTTCCTGTACCGGGCACCATTATGATTGAGCCAACTGAAAGTGAGGACAAAGGAGAACTTGACCGTTTCTGTGATGCATTGATTTCTATTTATGAAGAGATCATGGACATTGAAAAAGGCAAAACGGATAAAACAGATAACCCGTTGAAAAATGCGCCTCATACCCAGGCCGTTATCTGCGGCGATGGATGGACACATGGCTATTCACGTAAAGAAGCCGCATTTCCGCTATACTATGTAACGTTAAATAAATTCTGGCCAAGCGTGGCGAGGGTGAATAATACACATGGCGACAGGAACCTAGTTTGTACCTGTGAGCCCACATCAGCTTATGCAGAGAACGAGTGATCGAGAAACGTGAAACTTGAGTGACTATTTTTTTGGAAGGTCCCGCTGTTTAGCGGGACTTTTTATAAGCAGACTGCCCGAGCTGATGAACCTGCGCCTCAAGCAGGGCAATGATCGTGTCCTTATCAGCAATAGTGGCTTCCATTTTTTCGATTTGCTTCTTCAGTAATTTTATCACTTCATCCTTAGAAGTAAAATAGAGATGCTGCTCTTCGTTTAATTCAGACAGCTTTTTTTCTGTACTCGCATTTGGCGGTGAAAGCAGCATGGTTCCTTTACCAGTTACCAGCCAAACTAAACTCAGGTCGGTATAATTTTGTTTAATCCGTTCCAGTATATCAGAACCTACGGCCCCCTTTCCTTTTAACTGTTTTCCCAAATAGCCATTTGACAATTCGCAGCTATGCTCGAATGAATAAGCGCTTATATTATAATAAGCGAGGTATTGCTGTAAACGTTCTACCAGTCGCATGAGGTATAAATACGTTAGAAAATAGGGTATTAAATATTCAGAAAATAATAGACTAAATGATACTATTGTATTGTCATTAGCTTTTACGAAATAAACATTTACCCATAAACCGTGCAATACGGTTTATACCTGATTTGTCTTCATTTTTAACGGGGCACAGTATTACCAGGACAAATTAAATACAAACAGCTCATCGTAAGGCATCAGCTCCATTTAAAAAATCAGGTATGCCTTTTTCCAAAAAAAAAATTAGGAACCATTGTTTCCATGCCCTTACTCAAAATGAAAGTAAGGACCCTTACCAGGTGATTGATGATTTATTTGATTTTGCAGACCTGCCGGATGCCCGTGAGCTTTTGTGGGATTGGTTGAAGACAACGGTCAGCGGCAATTATCACAAACAGCTTACCGCAACAGAAAGGTCTTTGATTATTACCCTGTATGAGAAAATAGAAAAACTGTTAGAAGCTGCTTATCTATTACATGAGAATCATTCTAAAGATAAGCACACAAAGCCCCAGGGGCATAAGAAAACATAACTGTGGTTTTCTGTGAAAGTATTCTGCTTTTTTAGGCTATATTTATTTTATAAAATTACCTATATGGACCAGCGTATCATTAACCTCTACGACGAATACACGCACAAACCTTTAACCCGCGAAATCTTTCTGAAAAAACTAGCCGTTCTTACGGGCAGTATGGCTGTGGCTTTATCTGTTGCTCCTTTACTCGAAGGCAATTATGCAAAGGCCGCCACGGTTAGTCCGCAGGATGATGCACTGGAAACAGAAATGATCTTATATGATGCCAATGGTGTTTCCATGCAGGCCTATACCGCCAAACCCAAAAATGGAATTAACCTGGGAGCGGTGATGGTAATACATGAAAATCGTGGACTGAATGAACATATTAAAGACGTAGCCAGAAGGGCAGCGAAGGCTGGATATTTTGCCATGGCGCCGGATGCTTTGTCGGGTACAGGTGGCACCCCAGCCAATGAAGATGACGCACGGAAATTATTTTCTACACTGGATCCCAAACAAAACCTGGTCAACTTTCTAAAATCACTGGAACTCTTAAGAACCCGCAAAGATTGTAACCGCAAAACAGGATGTGTAGGCTTTTGCTGGGGCGGTGGTGTTGCCAACCAATTGGCGGTAAATGATCCAAAACTGAATGCAGCAGTTGCTTTTTACGGACAGCAGCCCAATGCTGCCGATGTTTCGAAAATAAAAGCTGGAGTTCAGTTACATTATGCCGGACTGGATGAAAGAATTGATGCAGGCATCCCAGCCTATGAAGAGGCATTGAAAAATGCGGCAGTGAAATATGAACTGTATATGTATCCCGGCGTAAATCATGCTTTCCATAATGATACCTCTACTGCACGCTACAATGCAGAAGCTGCCTTATTGGCCTGGAAAAGAACACTTGATTTTTTTGCCGTGAACCTGAAATAATGTTTGGTAATAGATTGTTGTCAAAACCTCTATGCATTTAATCTTCCCATCATACTTTCCGGATAGCGGGTTCCTGCAGCAGCATCTTTGGGAAATGCCGCATTAATTGATGCCATATCTGCGGTATCCAGTGTAACATCTAATGCGCCCACATTCTCTTCCAGGTAAGTAATTCGTTTGGTACCGGCTATCGGGAATATATATCCACCCTGCGCCATTACCCATGCCAGTGCCAACTGAGAAGCGGTACAATTTTTTTTACGCGCAATCTGTTCAATTTTTTTTACCAGTTCAAGATTCTTTACAAAATTTTCTCCCTGGAACCTGGGCGAAAACCTACGGTAATCATCGGCTGCAAAATCTTCAAATTGTTTGATCTGGCCTGTAAGAAACCCTCTTCCCAAAGGACTATATGCCACGAAGGCGATACCCAGTTCTTCGCAGGTGGCCAGCATTTCTTCCTCAGCATCTCTTGTCCATAAAGAATATTCACTTTGAACGGCCGAAACAGGGAAAACCGCATGTGCTTTGCGAAGCGTGGCAGCAGATACTTCACTTAAACCAATCGCACGAACCTTACCCTGCGTTACCAGCTCGCCCATAGCAGCAACTGTTTCTTCAATAGCTGTATCCGGATCAACCCGGTGCAGATAATACAAATCGATAAAGTCTGTATCTAGCCTTTTCAGGCTGGCTTCACATGCAGACTTCACATAAGAAGGTTTTCCGTTAAAACCGCGTACACCGGGATCTTTTGCATCACGGAGAATACCAAATTTAGTGGCCAGTGTAATGGCCTCCCTTTTTCCTTTTAATGCCTTACCCACCAGCATTTCATTTTTAAAAGGACCATACATATCTGCCGTATCCCAGAATCTAACACCTAATTCATAAGCCCGGTCAAGTACAGAAAGACTCTCAGCATCATCAGTTACCCCATAAAATTCACTCATGCCCATACAACCCAACCCTAGTTGAGAAGCGGTTAAACCCTGTGATCCCAATGGCCTTTGCTGCATATAATAATTTTAATCAAAGTTGAGTATAATCGATTGACAACCCAGATTATTTCTTTCTTATTATTTTTTGATCCGGTAAACTAAATGATCCGACATTTGCTGTTCAAATTAAATTAACATTATGTCAGCAACAAAAGCATATGCGGCCCAAACTGCCACAACCCCTTTAACACCTTTTAATTTTGACCGGAGAGAAACAGGCGCAAACGATGTGCAGATAGAAATACTGTATTGCGGTGTTTGCCACTCAGATATTCACCAGGTAAGAGATGAATGGGGTGGATCTATTTATCCGATGGTACCGGGACATGAAATAGTTGGCCGCGTAACCAAAGTGGGTGATCAGGTAAAAAAATTCAAAGTGGGAGACCTTGCTGGTGTGGGTTGTTTTGTAGACTCCTGCCGCACCTGTTCCAATTGCAAAGAAGGTTTAGAACAATATTGCGATAACGGCATGGTAGGCACTTATAAC
>JBBRHM010000097.1:0-14142 GCA_038222655.1 Chitinophagales bacterium
CCAGGTTTTACCGCCATCAGTGGTTTTAAACACACCGCGTTCTTCATTGGGTCCGAATAAATGACCCATGACAGCTACCCAAACCGTATTGGGGTCTTTGGGATGAATGAGTATGCGAACGATATGACGGCCATCTTTCAGCCCGAGATTATGCCAACTTCTTCCTGCATCATCGCTGCGCCAAATACCACCTAATCCTTCTGCCACATTACCACGCAAGGTATTTTCACCTTCTCCCACATACAAAACGGTTTCATCACTGGGCGCAACGGCTACCGAACCGATGGTTCCACCAAAATATTTGTCGGTGATGTTTTTCCAGTTGCTTCCTCCATCAGATGTTTTCCAAACTCCACCGCCTGTTCCACCAAAATAAAAAGTGGTTTTACTTTTATAAGATCCTGTGGCAGCGCCACTGCGGCCACCCCTAAAAGGGCCCACCAACCGGTATTTTACTTTTGAATAAAATACAGAATCCGTGTTGTCTTCTATAACAACAGAAGAATAGACGGGTTTTGATTTTTCTTTTTTTTGTGCAAGTAAGGGCATGGCCAGTAGTACAAAAGCCTGCAGCAGTAGAAATGATTTTCGCATAAAGTATCTGAATTGGGGAAGTAATATACTCCTCAATTAACAGAGAAAAAAATTGAATTGATGGATAAAAACTGATCGGCTGCCATTTAGGGTCCAGCATACAAGAGTTAATGAATGCAAGGCAGCTACACCTTATCAACCTTATACCATTTTTGGTCAATGCCTTCGTTGATTTTAATAGTTGTATTTTCTACGGACGATTCAACTGCGCCCAGGCCCATGGTAAGTTTAGAAGGGTATTTGACTCCGTTGATATCCTGGTATTCTTTAATATTGATGATTGCCTTATCTTTTTTGGTATCGCGCCCAAATGCTTTCATCATACTACCAAAGCCGGTAAGGTTGGCGGCCATTTCGCCTGTTGCCTCCAGTTGTTTTACCAGAAAGGTCTGGCTATCGATAAAATAGGTAATGGTTTGTCCTGTTTTTAGGGTCATCTTTATTTTGTAGCAGGGTATTTTATTGATTTTCTCTGTTCCCTGTAATTCTGCCCTGTGACCTTTTACTGCATAATTTACCAGTTCGCCAAAAGCACCTGCACAATCCAGTTCATATTGCTCCAGTGCCAGATCCTCTGTTTTTATTTTGGTTACAGAAGCCGGTGTACCCTGCCGCATTTCGCCAAAACCGCGAATAGCTGGAATAAAAATATAGCCAGCCGTATCTGTTATCAGTGTATAACTGTCGCCCATTCCCATGATCCCCCCGATCTGGCGGCGGTATAATTTTCCTTTTTCTTTGATCAGGGTAAGTGGCAGGTCAATATCCTGGCCCATAATACCCATTTTCAGGTTACTGGTTACTTCAACGGATTGCACAGCTTCCAGCTTTTCCCTGCCACCTGCTGCGGCTTCATATTTGGTCAGTATTTCATCTGCCGTTTGCGATTGGGCAGTGATTGCCGATACCAGTAAAAACAAACCTGTTATAATTTTTTTCATATACTTACTTTCGCTTTGAATTGATCAGGTCAAATGTAAAGCCCTTACGCCACAAAGCAACGGCTGCTCATTAATTTACATATCATTTAAGATTTAGTATGCACACAGCTTCTTTTACGGTAACAGGTAACCTCGTTGACGTTTGGAAAAAAACAATCTATCCTGCAGAGATCGTTATCGAAAACGGGATGATCAGATCTATTACACAAATTCAAAATCCAACATCCAACATTCAAAATTTTATATTACCTGGTTTTGTGGATAGTCATGTACATATCGAAAGCAGTATGCTCATCCCCAGCGAATTTGCGCGGCTGGCCGTAGTACATGGCACGGTGGGAACCGTAAGTGACCCGCATGAAATTGCCAATGTATGCGGATTGGAAGGTGTTGAGTTTATGATAGAAAATGGTAAACAGGTTCAATTCAAATTTAATTTTGGTGCCCCCAGTTGTGTGCCGGCTACCATTTTTGAAACTGCAGGCGCAGCATTACACAGTAATGATGTAAAAAAATTATTAGCAAAAGAGGAGATCAAATACCTGAGCGAAATGATGAATTTTCCAGGTGTCTTGTGCAAAGATCCTGAAGTGATGAAAAAAATTGCTGGTGCGCATGCATTGGGTAAACCGGTGGATGGACATGCACCCGGACTAAGAGGCGAACAGGCCAGGGAATATATTGAAGCCGGAATTTCAACCGACCATGAATGTTTTACGGCAGAGGAAGCAATGGATAAACTGGAGCATGGCATGAAGATTCTGATACGCGAAGGCAGTGCGGCAAAAAATTTTGAGGCGTTGATAGAACTGCTTGAAGATCATCCTAACATGATCATGTTCTGCAGTGATGATAAACATCCCGACAGTTTGGTTGATGGCCACATCAACCAGCTCTGTGCAAGGGCTGTGGCAAAAGGCATAGATATTTTTAAGGTATTAAGGGCCGCCAGTATCAACCCTGTATTACATTACAACTTAGATATCGGGCTCCTCCGCGAAGGCGAACCCGCAGATTTTATTGTTGCTAAGGACCTGGTGAATTTTCATATTCTTAAAACCTATATCGATGGCGAATTAGTGGCCCAGGATGGCCAATCATTTATTCAGTCTGCGAATATTACACCTATCAATCAATTTGATTGCAAAGAAATCGGTGCAAATGATCTGAAAATAAAAAAGGAAGATTATCCATCCACCGACGGGAGGATACCTGTTATAGAAGCCCTGGATGGTCAGCTTATTACCAACTGTTTGCAGTTGCCAGGTAAAGAAAAAGAGGGAGAATGGGTTTGTGATATTGAACAGGATATGCTGAAGATGGTGGTAGTAAACCGATACCATTCGGCACCGTTAGCAAAATGTTTTATTAAAAATTTTGGTTTTAAAAAAGGCGCCATTGCTTCTTCTGTGGCACACGACAGTCACAATATTATAGCCGTAGGTGTGGATGATAAAAGTATTGCGAAAGCCATCAATGCAGTGATTAATGAAAGAGGAGGTATTAGTTGTGTAAATGATACAACCACTAAAGTATTGGGCCTGCCTGTTGCGGGGTTAATGAGTGCCGATGACGGATATAAGGTAGCCTCTCTCTATACATCTATTGATGCGATGGCAAAGTCGCTGGGCTCTAAGCTGGGCGCCCCTTTCATGACATTGAGTTTTATGGCACTACTCGTTATTCCGCATTTGAAGCTGAGTGATAAGGGGTTGTTTGATGGGGATAATTTCAAGTTTGTATAAATATATGGGATCGAAGTACGGGGTTAACCAATTTCCGTACTTCATACCTCGTACTTACAAATCACTTTGCATGTGAAACATCTGCAGTGGCTTTATTCACCGAAATAGCTACACTATCGGTTCCTTTGGGCACAAAATATTTTGTTTTGAATTTGACGGTTTTGCCCGGCGCAATTTTTTCATACACCGTTTCTAGTCCTTCATCTAATTTTATCGCTGTTTTACTATAAAATGATAAATGGAGTGCCACATCTTTATACCAGCTTACAGTAGCATGATTAGTGATGGTACCGATAACAACCATTTGTCCAATAATATTCTTTCGATGGCGGCCATTCACAATTAAAAAACGGGCCGCATTGTTCTTCTCTTTGTCAGCCAGTGTTTCTTTTACCTGTTCGTAGGTTTTTGTATCAAACTTGGGATCCTTTTTTTCATTCTTACAGGCAAACAGGGTGGGGAATACGAGTAGCGCAGCAATTATTTTTTTCATTTTGAGTGATTTCTATGAATTAAAGTAAGAAAATAATCCGCAACAAAATCGTTAAGACTAATTGTGGATATGATGCCGGATCAGGAAGCTTGACACTGCAAAAAACTTAAATTTTCAATTATAGCTGATAGAATTTAGTTTTGAGCGTTCAAACCTGCAATTCCCATCATCATGATAGTTAACCTGAGTGACCAACACAGCCTGGTAAGTAACTGGGTATCTGAATTGAGAAATGTGAACATACAAGGTGACCGTTTACGTTTTCGCCGTAACCTGGAACGTATCGGGGAAATAGCTGCGTATGAGATCAGCAAGGGTTTACCCTGGCAAACCGTTGAAGTACCCACACCGCTTGGATTACATGATAGCAAGGTTTTGGAAACCCAGCCAGTACTGGCTACCATATTGCGGGCCGGTTTGCCATTGCATAATGGTATGCTCAATTATTTTGACAAAGCTGACAATGCCTTTATTTCCGCTTACCGGAAGCACCACCGCGATGGCTCTTTTGAAATTAACCTTGAATACATGAGTTGCCCGGTACTTGATGACAGAATCGTAATCATCAGCGATCCTATGCTGGCCACCGGTGCCTCCCTTGTAAAAACGATTCAATTCATGAAGAGTGAAGGCACTCCCAAAGAAATACATGTGGTAGTGGCGATTGCCTGCACGGTGGGTATTGAGTTTATTCACCGCGAATGCGGGATAAATATTAAACTATGGTGCGGCGATATTGATGATGAGCTGACAGCCAAGGGATACATTGTTCCAGGACTTGGTGATGCCGGCGACCTGGCTTTCGGCACTAAAATGCAGTCTTAAACAACCTTTTCCTGTTTTATACCGTTCTGTGTGGGAGGATAATTCGTTAAGACACCCATAATATTCTAAATGGGAACTTAACAGCATCGCAGTTTCACTTACATTAGATGTCCGTATGTGTATGCATAAAAAAATTCTGTTCTATTTTGTCTGTTTATGGCTGGGCAATGCTTCAGCACAGGATCCTCATTTCTCACAGTTTTTCTCATCACCACTTACCCTCAATCCTGCTTTAACAGGCAAGTTTTCAGGAACCTACCGTGTAGCTGGTAATTACCGTAATCAATGGCCCACTATTAATAATGCCTTTAGTACCGCCACTGTGTCGGCAGATTTTCATATCCTGCAAAGCAGGATTGCCAATAATGATACCTGGGGTGCAGGCTTCGTGGGGTATAATGATAACAGCTCCAATGGCGCCGTAAAGTTTAATTACGCGGCTTTTTCAACAGCTTATCATAAAGGACTTGATGAAGATGGCCAGCACCAGTTAGGCGCGGGTTTTCAGGTTACATATGCCAACATGCTGATTAATACCAGCGAACTCAAATTTGAGGACCAATTAACCAGTTCCGGCTTTACAGGCGTTACGTCTGAAGTGTTTAATGCTTCCACACTCAAATCAAGTTATATAGATGTAAATGCGGGTATTTTGTATAATGGCAGTACCAATGAGCGCAATAATTTTTACTTCGGTGTAAGCATGTACCATATTAATCGGCCGCAGCAACAATTTACGGGTGCGCAATATTTGCTCAACCCACGTATTACTTTCCATGGCGGGGGTTCTTTTCCCATTGGTCCTAACAGCAACCTGCATGTAAGTGCTCTGCAGATGATGCAGGGCGGCGCTTCTGAAACTATGTTAGGCGGGGCCATACAATTGATTGCGGATCCTGATGCAGAAAAACCTTCCAGCCTATACTTTGGCACCTGGGTTCGTTTTAATGATGCTATTATTCCTTACCTGGGATTGGAGTTTAGTGACTTTCGTTTTGGGGCCAGCTATGATTACAACTCATCTTCTCTTAAAACCGCTTCGCTGAACAGGGGTGGAATTGAAGTGTCTCTTATCTATATCCGGAGGCCTTCCACCGAGAGACCGGTGAACTGTCCTAAATTCTGATAATAGATGGTACACACTATCTTATTAATATTATAAATGGGGTATCACAAATTGTGATACCCCATTTATAATACATCTTTCCGAAATCCTATTCGTTGGCGGGGCTGTTGTTTTTGATGAATCAGTTTTTTAATGGCCTCAAATACCAACTCAAAATTACTGTCATAGATTTTCTCCAGTTCCGCTACCTTCCTTGCAAGCTCTTTATTTTCTGTTAAAAACTGGCGCATCTGTACAAAAGCCCGCATAATAGAAATATTTACTTTCACTGCCTGCCTGCTTTTTAATACACTTGAAAGCATTGATACACCCTGTTCCGTAAAAACCATAGGTGTGGCTCCACCCAGCATACTTTTTGATGGTATCACATTTTGTGATACCAGGTTAGTAACTTCTTTCCTGTTTAAAACAAACATAAAGTCTTTAGGAAATCGCGTAAGATTTCTTCTAACAGCCTGTTTTAATGCCCTAGTTTCAACGCCATACATTTGCGCAAGATCAAAATCAAACATAATTTTTTGTGTTCTGATGTAAAATATCCGTTCTACAATTTGCGAGGGATACGTTTGAATCTGTTGTGCCATACTAATAGATTTTATAGGTCAATCTATATAAACCCAATAGCATTCAAAAGCGTATTTTTACTATTGCAAGCCAGGTGTATTTACGCAGAAAAGGTTACCGGTTGCGGTTCTGGTTGATTACTTCAATAGGGCCCATACTGCTGAAGAAGAAAATCTTTTGATGTGTTTGTAACGGGGTATTTTTCGCGGCGGCTTCATCTAAAGGCTTCAGTGCTATAGGCAGTAAAGCAGAAAGCGTTTTCGAAACTGCTGCATAGTCTCATGCCTACGAAACTTATGTGCTGACAAAATTTATGATTTTTTACCGCTAACATACGGACTACCTTTTACAAAAAACCGATACGGCAATAAAGCATCTTTACCAGCATAACCAACACCTATTCTGGGCGTGGCAATAATCTGAGAAGGAGGTATCACCATTCCATCATCTGCAATAAATAATGAATTTCCCTGTAAACTGGTACCGGTGTGATTTGTATGAATACCCAAAGCTTTTGAAACATTTCCTGGGCCACGGGTAAGTGTAAAATCTAATTTCATTTTGCCGGTGCGGATCAACATGTCTGGTATTCCATACAAAGGTTCTACCGCCCTTATGAGTACAGCATGGGGTATGTTTGCAGCATTGGTGACCACATTGAAAAGGTGGTGAATACCATAACAGAAATAAACATAAGACATCCCTCCTTCACCGAACATGATCTCTGTTCGGTTGGTTCTTCTCCCGTTCCAGGCATGTGATGCTTTATCATCAGTACCGTTATAGGCTTCGGTTTCTACAATCCGACCCGCAGTAAAAATATCATCAAACGAGGTAACCAATATCTTTCCTAAAAGTGTTCTGGCAACTGTACAAACATTTTTGCGCCAATAAAATCTCATAGGCAATTTATGAGAACGCAGGAGCGTTATAGGTTTCATACCTGTAAAAATACTGAATGTGCTAACTTTGCACACTTAAACCTTCCAATGTGCTGAAAGAAATGATCATTGCCATACAAGCATACTTTCAGGCCCACCGGTTTATAAAAAAACATAAACTGTGGAAATGGATACTAATACCGGGAATCATTTACACAACGCTGTTTATTATCGGCATGTACCTTTTTGGTCAAACCTCCAGTAATTTTATTGAATGGATCGCCATAAAAACCGGTTTGCAAACCTGGCTGAATACTGTTAACAGCAGCCTTCTCGGTTTCCTGTTCACCATGGGTAGTTTATTGTTATGGCTTATCCTGATGCTATTTTATTTTTCACTCTTCAAATACATTTTTTTAATCATTGGGTCCCCGCTGTTTGCCTACCTGAGTGAAAAGACAGAAGCCATCATTGAAGGGAAGAATCTCCCTTTTTCTTTTATGCAATTACTGAAAGACATCAAACGCGGGGTAATGATTGCACTCCGAAACAGTTTGTGGCAAACCGTGTATACATTATCCATCCTTCTTTTAAGCCTCATTCCTTTAGCCGGCTGGCTTACGCCCATATTGGCCATATTAGTAGAATGCTATTATTATGGATTTTCGATGCTTGATTACAGTATGGAGCGCCACAAAAAAACAGCCGCAGAAAGTATTTATTTTATTGGTGCACATAAAGGACTGGCTATTGGAAATGGCCTTGTC
Source organism: Chitinophagales bacterium (assembly GCA_038222655.1). Lineage (GTDB taxonomy): Bacteria > Bacteroidota > Bacteroidia > Chitinophagales > Chitinophagaceae > Sediminibacterium. The sequence continues at coordinate 7,937 of JBBRHM010000097.1, forward strand.
TTTTATCTGATGCACCTGGTACCTTTAATAGGATGGATACTGGCACCTGCCTATTCTGTAGTAGCCGCCACGCTTAGCATGTATCCTTTAAAAACGGTTCAAAAATAATTTCTGATCAATTACTCAGTATGTCTTCCGGAAAAATATATCTTATTCCCACGGTTCTGCACGAAAATGCACCCGATACCATTCCCTTCTATATTCTTACTGCGGTAAAAGACTGCCAGGTTTTTTTTGTTGAAAATGAAAAAACAGCCAGGCGTTTTTTAAAAAGTATCTGGAAAGAAATGGTTATTGATAATTACCAATGGTTCTCTATCCATAAAGCTGAAGAGCAGGTAAAAAAGCAATTTTTACAGATAGCCGGTTCTGGAAAAAATATTGGCATACTGAGCGAAGCAGGTTGTCCCGGCGTGGCCGATCCCGGACAGTTATTGATTGAAGCTGCCCAACAGGCAGGGATGCTGATAAAGCCTTTGGTAGGGCCTAGTTCTATCCTGCTGGCATTAATGGCCAGTGGCATGAATGGTCAGTGCTTCCGTTTTAATGGTTACCTGCCCATTGAGTCAACTGAAAGAAAAAAAAGAATCAGGGAACTTGAGATGGAATCGCAGAAAGATAACTGTACGCAAATATTTATTGAAACACCCTACCGGAACAATCCACTCATCAAAGACATTTTACAGGCAGCGCGGGAAGAAACAAAACTTTGTATTGCCATAGACATCACCGCCCCATCAGAAAATATTCGTACAAAAACTATCACACAGTGGAAACAGGATAACATTGATATTCATAAACGACTGGCCATTTTTTTATTACACGCAGGAAGTGGGAAAGGATAAAAATTTGACAGGATATATGCTTACTTATTATTTAGGTTTTAAAATGGTCTCCCCCTGCAATCCCCGCACTTCATAAATACTATCTACAATATAGGTCTTCATGCCACGCCACGGCAAAGAGCCAAAATATTGTTTATAATGAACGTTTACTTCCCTGCCCGAAGCTTGCAAGAGTCGCTGAGCCACCTCTTCCTTTGTAACACTGAAAGAAAATTCATTACTCTGCACATTTACTTTAAAACCACTGAGTATAATCTTGCCTTCATAGGTTTTAAACATAATCCCTTTTTTCTGAAAGATATTCAGCGTTCCCGCCTGCGTACCTTCTGCCAAAACAAAATAAAATTGCCAGTAAATAAAGGCAGCTATAATTACTGTCAGAATAGTTGCAATGATCCAGGTAATTTTTCGTTTATTCATTAGAGGCCGTATTTATCTATAAGGTAGATGAGGGCAGCGATATTTACGGCACCGAGCAACAACTCTCTTTTATTTACATTTTCAAACACATCACTCCGTGCATGGTGAATATCGAAATAACGTTGCGGATCAGGATTCAATTCGCCTACCGGTGTGCCCAATTGTTTAGTGAGGGGGCCTATATCTGCGCCGCCGCCATCTTCTGTAAACTCTTCAGTACCATAAGGCGATAACAAAGGCAACCAGCTTTTTAATTTTGCCAGTTGTAATTTACTTACTCCTACTGAAAAACCTCTGGGTGTAAAACCGCCTGCATCACTTTCCAGTGCAAACAGGTGTTTCTCCCCTTTTGCCTTGGCTTCTTCAGCATATTTGAGTCCGCCACGCAAACCGTTTTCTTCATTGGCAAACAAAACAAAACGCAAAGTGTGTTTAGGTTTATAACCAATAGCCTGCAATGCGCGCATCACTTCAATGGTATGTACCACACCGGTACCATCATCATGAGCCCCTTCATTTACATCCCAGCTATCGAGGTGTCCACCAACTGTAATGTATTGATCCGGGAATTCTGTTCCCCGCAATTCAGCGATCACATTATGTCCGATGGTATCTGGAAGGAAATGGCCGTTGGTGGTCATAGCCATTTTGAAAGCGGCTTTTTTACTCAATTCCCACACTTCGTCGGCATCTCTGGGTCCCACGGCAATGGCAGGTATTTTAGGAAAGGAATCATTGTACTGCATACCACCCGTATGCGGATCATTGGAAGTTGATTCTGTAAGCGAGCGTATCATTACTCCTATCGCACCATATTTAGCCGCACGGCTCGGTCCCGACCTGCGGTAAATACCTGCCTGCCCATAAGAAATAAAGGGTTTCACATTAGTAGGGTCGAAACCGTTATTGTAATAAACAATCTTGCCTTTTACCTCGTCTTTTCTTCTTTCCAGCTCGGCAAAGTCGGCTATGGCCAGCACGTTACCGGATACGGTACCATTTCCTAATGAATTTCCCAGTGCCAATACATCAAGAGAGCGGTTAGTTTTATTTTTATCTACTTCTATTATCACTGCCTTATCGCTCCCACCCCTCACCCAATGCGGAACCATACATTCCTGCAGGTACACATTATCAGCGCCATTTTTTTCCATGGCTGTTTTACCCCATTGTACGGCTTTGGCAAATTGCGGAGATCCCGCCAGGCGACCACCTATCTGTTTGGTTAACTGGTAAAGCAGTTCATAGGCTTTGCCGTTACGCAGTATCTCGTCGGAGATTTTTTTAATGTTTGCAGCATCATCACCGTTTTGGGCTATCGACATAACGGGAAACAATAAAAATGCGAGTATTGCTTTTTTCATGATGCTAAAGTTAACTATTTGTATTGTTTGAACAAGTGGGATGAACGGAATCTGCTGTATGAAGAATTAATTGTTACTTGCAAAACAATTGGGTTTGTAATCTGTGTTTGTGGTCCGTAGTTTATCATGGCAACTAAAAACCCCGGATTAGAGACCACAAACTAAGAATTATGCGATTAGGAATTGTTTGTTACCCTACTTTTGGCGGCAGCGGCGTGCTGGCCACAGAATTAGGAAAAGCGCTTGCCGATGAAGGGCACCAGGTACATTTTATTACTTACCAGCAACCTGTACGACTGAATGTATTTAATGCGAATATTTTTTACCATGAGGTTAGGGTACCTACCTACCCATTATTTGATTATCCCCCATACGAAGTGGCTTTAGCAAGCACCATGGTGGATGTAATCATGAACCATGATCTTGATCTGTTGCATGTGCATTACGCCATACCCCATGCTTCCGCCGCGTATATGGCTAAACAGATTGTAAAACAAAAAACAGGCAGAAATGTGCCGGTGATTACTACCCTTCATGGAACCGATATTACACTGGTGGGTAGAGATAAAACCTATGAACCCGTGGTTACTTTTTCAATTAATGAAAGTGACGCCATCACAGCGGTTTCGCAGAACTTGAAAGAGGAAACCTATAAACATTTTGCCATTCACAAAGAGATAGAGGTGATCCACAATTTTGTGGATGTTGCCAGATTCAATAAAAAACCCATTGATGCGTTCCGGAAAGTGATTGCGCCGAATGGTGAAAAAATTCTGATACATGCCTCTAATTTTCGGAAAGTAAAACGGGTAGATGATGTGGTAAAAATATTTGCTGCTGTTCTCAAAGAAATGCCTGCTAAATTATTGATGGTAGGCGATGGGCCGGAAAGACCAGCTATGGAAGATCTGGCAAGAGAGCTGGGCATTGATGACGACATACGATTTTTAGGTAAACAGGAACAGATGGAAGATATACTTGCGGTAAGCGATGTCTTTCTCCTGCCTTCAGAATATGAAAGTTTCGGACTGGCCGCCCTGGAAGCCATGGCTGCAAAGGCAGTGGTAATCAGTACGAATGCGGGGGGACTGGCCGAGATAAATATACAGAATAAAACAGGGTTCCTGGCTGATGTGGCTGATGTAAAAGCCATGAGCAATTTTGCCATTGAACTTTTGAAAGATGATACAAAACTGGCCTTAATGAAAGAGGCCGCTTACCAACAGGCCTGCAGGTTTGATATAAAGAATATCATTCCCATATATGAAAAACTATACCGGCAGTATTGCAGGAAAGAGCCCTGTAAATAATTAGTGGCCTTACATAATAAGAAGGCATCAGTTCGATTAGTTTATTGTCTCGTTAATACTTTTCAAAACAATCTCACACATCTTTTTTAATTCTTCATCCGTAATAATTAATGGCGGGGCTATCCGCATCCTGTCGGGAGCAAACAAAAACCAGTCTGTAATTAATCCATTCTGAATACATTGATGTACGATGGCCTGGTTAATGGGAGCCGATGCAAACTGTAACGACATCCACAAACCAAAGCTTTGATGAGATTTGATGGCAGGATGTATCAGCTGTTTAATCAATAATTTTTCTTTGCGTTTTACTTCCCCGATATATTTTCCCTGTAGCAAAACTTCAAATGCAGCTTTACCAGCAGCACAGGAAACCGGATGGCCACCGAAAGTAGTAATATGGCCCAAGACAGGATCATGGGTTAGGGCACTCATTAATTTCTGACTGGCGATGAAAGCGCCAAGGGGCATGCCGCCACCCAGGGCTTTCCCTAATAATAATATATCAGGTATGATTCCAAATTGTTCAAAGGCCCATAAGGAACCTGTTCGGCCAAAGCCAGCCTGTATTTCATCCAATATCAATAAAACACAATGTTCATCGCATTTACGGCGGATGGCCTGTATCCATTCTTTCGATGGCGCGGTTATACCGCTTTCTGCCTGAACAGTTTCCATAATCACACAGGCGATCGTTGAATCGATGGCATCAATCACTTCAGTACTATGGTAATCATAATGGAAAATGCCAGGCAATAATGGGCGGAAAGCATTGCGCCAGTATTCATCACCCATCACACTTAAAGCACCCTGGCTACTGCCATGGTATGCATTGGTAAACGCTATGATCTTCGATCTTCCGGTAATACGCTTGGCAAGTTTCATGGCTCCTTCCGTAGCTTCTGTGCCACTGTTGGTAAAATATACACAGTTGAGTGAAGGAGGCAAATGATCTGTGAGCAATTTAGCATATGCGGTTTGTGGTGCTTCAATAAATTCGCCATATACAATCAGGTGCATGTATTGTGCAGCCTGGTCCTGTACTGCTTTTACAACAGCCGGATGACTATGCCCGATATTGCAAACACTAAAACCCGAGATCATATCTATGTATTGCCTGCCTCCCACATCCCATATATGAATACCGGAGGCTTTTACCATTTCTATTCCGATAGGCGCGGAGGAAGTTTGGGCTACATGCTGTAGAAAAAGCTGGCGGTTCGTCATTGCCTGCCAAAGGTAAGAGGTTCACTAAATAAGAAGTAATTTAAACCCGCAGGAACATAGGTAAAGAAAAACAAATACTATCTGTCCTATACTTTTCTTTGTGTTTAATAAAATGTGCTTGTTGATGGTTATTTTCCTTATTAAAGTTACCTTCATAATTAACCTCTATTAACTCTTATGGCAACCATTCTTACTATTCTCGGCAAGTCTCCCCAATTTGGTCATAATTGTTTTGTGGCACCTAATGCTACCATAGTGGGTGATGTAATAATGGGAAATGATTGCAGTATATGGTTCAATACGGTAGTACGTGGTGACGTAAACTTTATTAAAATGGGTAACCTGGTTAATGTGCAGGATGGCGCCATCATACATTGTACCTACCAGAAAAACCCTACCGAAATAGGAAATAATGTATCGATAGGCCACAATGCCATTGTACATGGATGCACCATTCTGGATAATGTATTAATTGGCATGGGCTCCATAGTAATGGACAGATGCGTGGTACACAGTAATTCTATTATTGCTGCCGGCGCGGTGGTTTTGGAAGGGACCATCGTAGAAGCCGGCGCAATTTATGCAGGCGTGCCCGCCAAAAAAGTTAAAGATGTTTCGGAAGCGCTGATTAGTGGTGAGATTGACAGGATCGCTCACAATTATGTAAAATATGCAGACTGGTTCAAAGAGTATAATGAAAACCCCTCAAAATAAGACACCGTTCTAAGGGTTACTAACAGCGGGATTTCTAACAAAACGAACATGAAAAAATTATTTACTTATTTTTGCATGGTATTGATTACACTCAGCTCCTGTAAACTGCTGCATATAGGTTCGGGCCGGGAAGAGAAAAGCGGTTGCCCGAGTAACGGCAGAAATATGGGGGCTGAAAAATTAGTGACCGGTGATCCCAAAGCGGCCGCAATGGCTAAAAAAGCTGGCAAGTTTAAACTGACCAAAAGCTTTTACAATTAAATATCTTATTCTTTCAATAGCTTATATCTTCCATCGTATCAAGAATCGTTAGATAACTCGCATACCTG
>JBBRHM010000098.1:0-14071 GCA_038222655.1 Chitinophagales bacterium
ACAGCAGGTGCTGGATGCCATTCGTGTAAAATACAAAGTGAAACAGATTATCGACCTTACCAAACATGAAGCCAATCATCTCTTTCTTGAAGGAACCGGCAGCATGGTACTTGACAGGGAAAACAAAATTGCGTACGCCTGTTTATCTCCCAGAACGGATAAAAAAATATTACTGGAATTTTGTGATGGCATCCAATATCGCGCTATCAGTTTTACAGCGGTAGATGGAGCCGATGAGCCTATTTACCACACCAATGTGATGATGTGTGTTGGAGACCAATATGCAGTGATTTGCCTTGACGCCGTAAAAGATATAACTGAAAGAAATCAACTTCGCAATAGCATTGCAGAAAACGGGAAAGCGGTAATTGACATAAGTTTTGAACAGATGAACCGTTTTGCGGGAAATATGCTGCAGGTACATAATGCCGATGGAAAGAAATTTGTGGTCATGTCATCACAGGCATACCATAGCTTAACAACCCATCAAATTGAACAGCTCGAAAAATATAATGCTATAATTCATGAAGATATTTCTACGATCGAATCAAACGGTGGTGGCAGTGCCAGGTGTATGATGGCTGAAGTGTTTTTACCCCTATTAACGCTTCCACCTTCCGGTATGTAGCATGTATCATTTACACAAATCAGTTAGCACTTCTTTCCTGGCAAGTATCTCCCCCACCTGCCTTTCACGGTATTTGATAGATTGTTTGATTTTAGTACTTGCCCTGGCAAAATCTTTTTGAACTTCTATAACGTTTGATAGATATATCTGTTTCTGGTATAAACTATCGAAGATCACTTCTGCGTCATGCCAGTTACCAATAGCTTCCTGCAGTTTATCGTAATAAGAAAGATCGGGTTCTGCTCTTAACACTTCTTCATTACCAAGCCGGTTTACTGCATACATCCATTGTTTAATTAATTTGCGTAATTCATGCCAGTCTGTTTTGGCGGGTTGTTCGCCGGTAATATTTGTTATGCGTACATACAGATCAACCGCGTATTGTTCTGCCAATAACGGATTGGTGACCTGTATATATTTTTCGATATCGTCTGTCACTTCTTTTAAGACCTGTTTGTTGTCGCTTGTTTTTGCACGAAAATCGTTTACCAACCGGCCCAATAAGAGTTTCGGAAAATAATTTTTATCAAAAGAGCTGAATTTATTTTTTACCAGCCATTGCTGAAGTAGCTGGTATTCCCTTATCTCTCCAGATTCCTGGAAAATGCTACGGATTTTTTGGGAGGCTTTTTTAAGCTTATGACTGGGGTAAATTGTGCGGAGAAAGTTAAGAATGGCCCTTATTTTTTTCATTTCTACACGTAGGTCATGTACAGAAATATCATCCCCGTTCCGTTCAAAATCATGCAAGTGATTAAACAGGTTCTTTACGCGTTGAGAAAAATATGGGGGCAACGGATTTGACATAACAGAAGGGTTCCATCCAAATATAAAATTTTTGCTTTCCTTTAAAGCACGCTAATAGTTAAGTTTTGATCAAGAATTAATTGCCTGTACAATTTAATCAATTTTTACTAACGGATGTTAGCCGGCAACCGCAATAGAAATATTTTTATTTTATATCACTGCAAAAAGATATTGCTTTAGGTAAATAGCATGAACCCCTTTACAGGTAAGAACTTGCGTGGTATAATAGATGTTTAAAATGATATTTTAACTATACATAATAGTTCCTTGAGTGTTATCAGAAAATGTGAAACCGATAAGAGAAGTTGGCATTTACTTTCAAATGCTTATTTTTGGAACTCCGTGTAGTTGATACACATTGCTTTACCTTAAGCTTAGCCGTTAATATTTCATCGCTTAAAGAAGAATTGACTAATTACAATGTCTGCAAAACAAGTAACTAAAATAGGCGTACTTACCTCGGGTGGAGATGCACCTGGTATGAACGCCGCCATAAGAGCAGTAGTAAGAACAGGTATTTATCATGGACTGGAGATTTTCGGTGTTATGCGAGGTTACAGCGGTATGATTGAAGATGAAATCTTCGAGATGAATTCAAGGTCGGTAGCCAATATCATACAGAGGGGCGGCACCATTCTTAAAACGGCACGCAGTAAAGAATTTTTCGAATACGAGGGAAGAAAAAAAGCGTACGAAAACCTGAAAAAAAGAGGTATTGATTCCCTGGTAATCATTGGCGGCGATGGCAGTTTCCGAGGCGCGCAAAAATTCAGCAACGAATTTGACATTCCCTGTATCGGCCTGCCGGGTACTATTGATAAGGATATTGCCGGTAGTGATTTCACGATTGGTTTTGATACAGCTGTTAATACAGCCGTTGAAGCCATTGATAAGATTCGTGATACCGCAGATGCGCATGACCGTCTCTTTATTGTAGAAGTGATGGGCCGCGATGCGGGCTATATTGCTTTACATAGTGGTATTGCCACCGGTGCAGAAAACATATTGGTACCCGAAACCAAGACCGATATTGAAGAATTGATCGCATCACTGACGGAAAAAGAAAAAAGAAAAAAACTGGTTAACCTTATTGTGGTGGCCGAAGGAGATGAATTTGGGGGCGGTAACGAAATAGCCGCCATCATTAAGCAAAGCCTGCCACACGCAGATATCAGGGATTGTATACTGGGCCATATTCAGCGTGGTGGCTCGCCCAGCTGTTTAGACAGGCTGATAGCAAGCCGCATGGGCTATCATGCCGTAGAATGTTTACTCAATGGCAAATTCAATGTTATGGTGGGTATACTCAATAACAAGTTACATTATACACCGCTAAACAATGCTGTAAAAGCAAAACAAAAAATATCAGACGACTGGTTCAAGATTGTAAAAATCCTCGCCAGTTAACAAACCTATTATTACTAACCAGCAATCATCAATTAAAAAATAATGTCAAAAAACATTGAGAAATACCTGTATAAGAATATGGATAAAGAGGCAGGCCTTGCCCATGTAAATCATCGTACTAAAATTGTGGCAACAGTGGGACCTGCCTGCGACACTTATGATAAACTGCTGGACCTTGTAAAAGCCGGCGTAAATGTTTTCCGTCTCAACTTTTCTCATGGCAGCCACGAAGACAAACTGAATATTATTGAACATATCCGCAACATCAATAAAACGGAACCATACAATATTGCCATTCTTGGCGATCTGCAGGGCCCTAAACTACGTGTGGGGGAGATTGAAAACAATTCACTCGAAGTAAAAGCGGGAGATATTCTCACATTTACCAATGAAAAATGCATTGGCACCCTTGAAAAAATTTATGTGTCTTATCCAAACCTTGCCGGTGATGTAACCCTCGGCAACGTGATTATGATTGATGATGGTAAAATAGAAGTAAAAGTTGCCAGTATCGAAAAAAACGGAGATGTAAAAGTATTGGTAACGCTTGGCGGGATCCTGTCTTCTAAAAAAGGCATCAACCTTCCTGATACCAAGATATCCTTACCCGCACTTACTGAAAAGGATCTGATAGACCTTGCCTTTATTATTGAACAGCAATGCGATTGGGTGGCGCTCAGTTTTGTGCGCAGTGTAAATGATATTGTGGGTTTACGCGCCAAACTGAATGAAAAGAACAGCAAGACAAAGATCATCGCCAAAATTGAAAAACCGGAAGCATTATTAAATATTCGTGACATTATCGTCGAAAGCGATGGTATTATGGTGGCGCGGGGCGACCTGGGTGTGGAACTTCCTGTAGAGCAAATTCCATTAATACAAAAGGAACTGATCCGTAAATGCATACACCGTGCTAAACCGGTTATTGTAGCCACGCAGATGATGGAAAGTATGATTGACCGTGTAAAACCTAACCGCAGCGAAATAACAGATGTTGCCAATGCCGTGCTGGAAGGTGCTGATGCTGTAATGCTCAGTGGCGAAACGGCCACCGGTCAACACCCCACTTTAGTAGTGGAAACCATGCGCAAGATCATTGCAGAAGTGGAGAAAAAAGAATACCGTTATAACCGGGCAGAAGACCTGAAGCCCCAACCCCACTCCCCTTCGTTTCAAAGCGATGCGATCTGTTACAATGCGTGTAAGATTTCAGATGATGTAGAAGCCAAAGCACTGATAGGCATGACGCAAAGCGGGTACACTGCCTTTATGTTAAGCAGTTACCGTCCTTTTTCGCCTTTGTATATTTTCACCAAAGAAAAAAGTCTGGTAAACCAGTTAAGTTTAAGCTGGGGAGTACGTGCTTTTTATTATGCAGAAGAAAGCAGTCTGGATGAGATTATAAATGACCAGATCGATATTTTAAAAGAAAGAGGTTTTCTGAAGTCAGGAGATGTTGTAGTGAATACAGGCAGTACACCGGTAGACCTCCATTTACCAACCAATATTATTAAACTCACAAAAGTTGAATAATCGTCAGCTACTATAAATTCTCAGAAAGATTCCTCCTAACATAGGAATCTTTTTTATTTTCAGCCATCTAAACTGCCTTTATGAAAAAAATTCTTTTCTTTTCCCTTTGGCTCATTCCCTTTTTTGGTTTATCGCAAAACCCGGATTCTGCCTGGATTCTTTCCCATTACAACAAAACAGAAGTGTATATACCTATGCGGGATGGGGTTAAATTATATACCGCCATTTTTTCTCCTGTAGACAAAAGCGATAAACATCCCATTCTAATTACAAGAACACCTTATGCCTGCCAACCTTATGGAACGGGTAAATTTCCTGCCCTATGGAACAGTCCTAGGAAATACTTTTTGAAAGAAAATTATATTTATGTTCAGCAGGACGTGCGCGGACGCTGGATGAGCGAAGGAAAATTTGTGGATGTTCGTCCATACAATTCCAAAAAAACAGGCAATGATACAGACGAATCAACAGATGCGTATGACACCATTGACTGGCTGGTAAAAAATGTGGCCGGCAATAACAATAAAGTAGGGGTTTTCGGTACGTCCTATCCGGGTTTTTATTCTACCATGGCCGCATTAAGCAATCATCCGGCTTTAAAAGCGGTTAGTCCCCAGGCTCCCGTAACCGAATGGTTTATCGGCGATGATTTTCATCATAACGGGGCTTTTATGATGATGGATGCATTTGACTTCTATTCAGGTTTTGGTAAACCCAGGCCCATGCCAACTACTATTGGCGCTGATGGATTTAATTTTCCCGTTAAGGATAACTATTCATTTTTTTTACGAACAGGTGCCTTACCCAATCTTACCAAACTCATGGGCGATAGTATTGAATTCTGGAAAGAGTTGATGAACCATCCGGTATATGACGATTGGTGGAAAGCAAGGAATACCCGGAATTTTATTCAAAATATCTCTCCGGATATTGCCACACTGGTTGTAGGAGGTTTATTTGATGCAGAAGACTGTTTCGGCGCATGGAACCTGTATAAAGCCATTGAAAGCAAAACAAAAAATAATAACCGCCTGGTAATGGGCCCCTGGTTTCATGGCCAATGGGGAAGATTTGATGGAAGCTTCCTTGGCAATGTTCAGTTTGGCAGCAATACCAGTGAATGGTTCGGAAAAAATATCGAACTCCCTTTCTTTAATTACTACCTGAACAATAAAGGATCGATTGATAACATCAAAGAAGCCAATGTTTTTTTTAGTGGCAGTAATGAATGGAAACAATTAGGTCATTGGCCGCCCGCCAATATAAAACCGGCCGAAATATATCTGCAAAACAATGGAGCACTCAGTTTTACGAAAAAAAATATGGGGGAGGTTTCAGGTTATTCAGAATATATCAGTGACCCGGCAAAACCCGTTCCGTATACAGAAGATGTTCACCTGGACAGAACAAAAGAATACATGACCGATGATCAGCGATTCGCCGCAAGAAGGCCGGATGTATTGGTATTTCAAACAGAGGCCTTAACAAAAGACATCACCCTGGGAGGTCCGTTGGTAGCAGACCTTATGGTAAGCCTTTCCACTACTGATGCTGATTTTGTGGTAAAACTGGTCGATGTATTTCCTGATGACTTTGCCTATCCCAATGAGCAAAAAAACAGCTACCCGATGAGCGGGTATCAGATGTTGGTTCGCGGAGAAGTAATGCGTGGCAAGTTCCGTAACAGTTTTGAAAAACCTGAACCCTTCATACCCGGTAAACCTACACAAGTAAAATTTACCCTGCCGGATGTGGCACACAGTTTCAAAAAAGGCCACCGCCTCATGATACAGGTTCAAAGCAGCTGGTTTCCGCTGGTTGACAGGAACTCACAAAAATTTATGGATATTTATCATGCAAAGGATACCGATTTTCAAAAAGCAACGATCCGTGTTTTTCATAATACTTCTAAGATCATTTTACCCGTAATTGATTAATGGATAGATACAGAAACAATTGACATACAAAAACTACTTTCATGAAACAAAGATTGCTTGCATTTGCCTTATTTTTTTCTGTAACCGCAACAACACAGGAGGTTAGCATCATACCCCAGCCTGTATCCCTCGAAATTAAAAAGGGAAATTTTGTTCTTTCGCCCGCTACAAAAATCGTCATCACAGGAAACGAAGAAAAAAAAAGCGCTTCTTTTCTTAACGGATATCTCAAAGAATTTTATGGTTTTCAACTGCCGGTTGTAAAGAACAACGGCCCAGTGGCAAAGAATGCTATTGTTTTAAAAGCCACCCCAACGCATCGTAAAATTCAAGGAGCCCATACCATCATGGTAAGCAGGTATAATATCCTCATTGGCGGCGATGCCACGGGCGTTTTTTATGCTATCCAGTCATTGATCCAATTATTACCGCTCCAAAAGAATACAAAACTCAATATTCCACAGGTACAAATTATCGATTCCGCACGATTTGCTTACCGTGGTATGCACCTGGATGTAGGCAGACATTTTTTTCCTGTAACCTTTATTAAAAAATATATCGACTTTCTGGCTATGCATAAAATGAATACGTTTCACTGGCACCTAACCGAGGACCAGGGCTGGCGTATTGAGATTAAAAAATATCCGAAACTTACCCAGGTTGGCGGTTTCAGAAACGGTACCATCATTGGAAAAAATCCCGGTAAAGGAAATACCCAAAAAACTTATGGCGGATATTATACCCAGACCGAGATCAAAGAAGTGGTCAGATATGCAGCCGACCGCTACATCACCATTCTTCCCGAAATTGAATTACCAGGTCATGCTTCTGCAGCTATTGCAGCGTATCCGCAGCTGAGCTGTTTCCCGGAGGAAGCAACGAGGCATCGCGCAACGGTTGCCTGGAGCGGCGACAGCACGGGAAAGAAGGTTCAACAAAGCTGGGGTGTATTTCCCGATGTATTTTGTCCGAGTGAATTCACATTTAAATTCCTGGAAGATGTAATGGCTGAAGTGATACAATTGTTTCCTGGCCAATACATTCATATTGGCGGGGATGAATGTCCGAAAGACAATTGGAAACGCTCAGCTTTTTGCCAGCAACTGATCAAAGAAAAAGGATTGAAAGACGAACACGGCTTACAGAGTTATTTTATACAGCGTATAGAAAAATACCTAAACAGGAAAGGAAAGCAGATCATTGGCTGGGATGAGATACTGGAAGGCGGCCTGGCCCCCAATGCAACCGTAATGAGCTGGCGCGGTGAAGAAGGCGGTATTGAAGCTGCCAAACAAAAGCACGCTGTGGTTATGACACCCGGTGCCTGGGTATATTTTGACCATTCACAAAATAAAAAAGAAGATTCTGTAACCATTGGCGGTTATACCAGCCTGCAGAAAGTGTATGGCTATGAACCCGTACCCAAAGAATTATCAGCAGAGGATGCAAGATTTGTAATGGGTGCACAGGCAAATGTATGGACCGAATACATGAACAATCCAGGAAAAGTTGAATACATGATCTTTCCGCGCATGAGTGCCTTGAGTGAAGTTTTGTGGAGTCAGAAAGATATCCGCAGCTGGCCCGACTTTGAAAAAAAATTACCTGTTCTTTTTAAGCGGTACGACTTATGGAAAGTGAATTACAGCAAAGCTTATTTTGATACAGCGAATAATTAAACTGTTGAATATTTCTTCTTGCATGCAAGAGCGTGTAATTTCACGAACACTTTAAACTTACGGCAATCATGGTTGATTCATTTGAAAAAATTCCGGTTAAAATATATTCTTCTGCAAAAGAAGGATCAAATTTTGTAGCGCAGGAGATTGCAAAACTGATTCGTGAAAAAGATCAGAAAAAAGAAAAATGTGTATTGGGAATGGCAACCGGCGGCACACCCATTTTCTTATATGCAGAACTGGTTCGCATGCATAAAGAAGAAGGATTGAGTTTTAAAAACGTAATTACGTTTAATCTGGATGAATATTATCCCATTGAAAAAAAAGCTTACCAGAGTTACTGGAGCTTTATGCACCGTAACTTATTTGATCATATTGACATTGATCCATCTAATATTCATATCCCCAATGGCAGCTGGCCCAAAGAAGAAATCAAAAAATATTGTGCCGAATATGAAAACAAGTTAGACCAAACCGGGGGCATCGATCTCCAGATCCTTGGTATCGGTCTGAACGGACATATTGGCTTTAATGAACCGGGGTCCAGCATATTTTCAAAAACAAGATTGGTAAACCTGGATAATACAACCCGAATTGCTAATACCTATGAGTTTGAAAATATTGCCAAAGTACCCAGGCTGGCTGTTACCATGGGTATCAGTAATATTTTAAAATCCAAACGAATACTACTAATGGGTTGGGGACAGAAATCGGCCATCATTGCCCGGTCTGTTGAGGGGCATGTATCCGAACATATCCCTGCCAGTATCTTGCAGCAACATAATGACTGTACTTTTATTGTAGATGAGCCTGCTGCCTCTGATCTTACGCGTATCAAATCGCCATGGCTAACAGGCGAATGTGTATGGACACCCAAAATGGTTAAGCGCGCTGTTGTGCATATGTCGCTTAAACTTGAAAAACCCGTACTTAGCCTCACCGCCGATGATTATATTGAAAACAGTCTGTCTGACCTGTTGGTAGAAAAGGGGGATGCGTATGAGATCAACCTTCAGGTATTTTATATGTTGCGTGATACGCTTACCGGCTGGCCCGGAGGAAAACCGAATGCAGTGTTACCGGCACATCCGGAAAGAAGCCAGCCACATCCTAAAAGGTGCCTCATCTTTTCTCCGCATCCGGATGATGATATTATCAGCATGGGGGGAACCTTTATGCGCTTACACGAACAGGAACATGAAGTGCATATAGGTTACCAGACTAGCGGTAATATTGCCGTAACCGATGAATTTGTAACAAGGTTTATAGATTTTGCAGTGGGTTTTGAAGAAATGTTCGGCATAGACAACCATAAGAGCCAGGAAATATTGATAGCGGCAAGAAAATACATTGCCCACAAACAAAAGGACCAGACAGATACCCGGGAAATACGTTCTATTAAAGGGTTGATACGCAGGTGCGAGGCAAGAGCTACCTGCAGGTATGTAGGCCTTACAGATGACCATTGCCATTTTATGAATCTTCCTTTTTATGAAACGGGATTGATTGATAAAAAACCGATGAGTGAAGCGGATGTGCAAATAACCATGGATCTCCTGCAAAAGATAAAACCTCACCAGGTATATTGCGCCGGTGATCTGGCCGATCCGCATGGCACACACAAGATTTGTTTGGATATTATATTTGAAAGCCTGCACAGGTTAAAAGCCGCCGGTGAACCATGGATTAAAGACTGCTGGGTTTGGCTTTATAAAGGCGCCTGGCAGGAATGGGATATTTCAGAAATAGAAATGGCCATACCCATGAGTCCCGACCAGGCTATGAAAAAACGTTTTGGTATTTTTATACACCAGTCGCAGAAAGATATGGTTCCGTTTCAGGGAGCAGACAGCCGGGAGTTCTGGCAAAGAGCTGAAGACAGGAATGCTAATACCGCTAACCTGTATGCTTCGCTTGGCATGACTAAATATGCAGCCATAGAAGCTTTTGTGAGATGGCATTATTAACAAAACAGGTAAAAAAGCTTTGTGTCTGTAATACAGACAGTATTTATTTTTGACGGATGGAAGATATTACGCAGCAGAACAATCAATCTATAGCCCTTGCCTGGAGAAGTGCGTGGAGCAACCGAAAGTTCAGAACATTGACCATTGCAGGCAGTGTTATTTTGTTAGGGATACTGGTTTCTTTTCCTTTTTTCTTTGCCTTTGTTGAGCAAAGAGAGGGTATTTTACTAAACGACCGCTTATTACTGTTAATTCCACCCATGGATGTATCGATAGCCACTTTTATGGTTATCTGGTCAATGACGGTTCTTTTATGGATCCGCTGTGTGCAGGACCCATCCATATTTATTGTCTTTCTTTGCTGTTTTATCATTCTCTGTTTTTCGAGAATGATTACCATCATACTGGTGCCATTAAATCCGCCACCGGGACTCATTCCGCTAAAAGATCCGCTAAGCAGTATTTTTTATGGAGGAACCAATAAGTTTATTCAGAAAGATCTTTTCTATTCTGGCCATACTTCCATCCAGTTCCTGATGTTTTTAACCCTTAAAAAAAGAACAGATAAAATGCTCGCGCTGTTATGCGCTATTACTATTGGAACACTTGTGTTGATGCAACATATACATTACACCATTGATGTGCTGGCAGCTTTTCTTTTCAGTTATTTTATTTACCTCCTGGGCAAAAGAATTGCCGCTTATTAGCCTCGCCTTATTATTTAAATTATCCAATGTTGCATTAAAAAGCCTCTCCCAGCTGCAGGTAAAAGCCGCTATTCTTCCCCTGCCCTATTCCGTAATCTACGCGCAGGTTTAGTTTTTCTTTTTTATCCAGTGCAAAGCGTAATCCTGCACCATAGGAGTATTTCAAATCACTGAAAGAATAGTCGGAAAAATTTTTACTTACATTTCCTGCCCCACCAAAAGCAACACCGCCAAAACGTTTATAAACGGGAAAGCGGTATTCTCCCTGAAAAATCAATTGCTGCTGATCTTTATATCGTCCGTCATAATATCCACGCATCCGGTTGGCGCCTCCAAAAGAAGCCAGGCTTCGCAGAGGCACTTCCTTTCCGGTGTTATTAAAACTGAATAATTGAATGGCGAGCACCTGGGTCTTGGACAATGGAATATATTTTCTGAGATCCACCACAATATTGGTATAATTAAAATCGGATCCCCAGAATTTATCAAAATGATTAAAATACACCTGCCCGAAAAAACCGCGGTCCGGTGCAAAGGCATTGTTTCGCTTGTCGTACGTAAGACTCAGACCCAGCCCGGCAATATGATAGCCATACCGTCCCGCAATCTGCTGCTGGTCAAACAGGCCACCTGTCTGGTAAGTAACTTCCCAAACCTTTTGCATTTCAAATAAGGAACCGATAAAAAAATGTGGGGCAATTTTTCTCAGCAAATGCAGGTAAACATAATACTGCTTGAATTTATAGGGTTCTTCTGCAGCATCAGCCGTATTTTTTCCCAATCCCCAGAATTTGTCTGGAAAAGAACTGAAGGATACCTGTTCGTTCAGAATAAATTTTTCTTTAGGAAAATACAGCGAACCATTAATGGCAGATACCAATTGCTTTTTGGTAGAATACAATAACAACAGCTGCAGGTTAGAGGTGCGCGATACCGTATCAGCGGGAGATATCCGGAAAGTAAAAGCGCCTACCGTACCAAACGACCACCCCGTTTCTATAGACCGTGCAACCACGGGTAAAATCAAAAGATGTTTTACCTTTCCTGTATCTTTTTGCGAATAAGATGGAATATTCAACAGACTGAAAGTCAGAATAATACAAAAAATCCGGGATATTATACTATACTTTATCATAATAATAGGTGTAAATTAACCTCTTATACTTTAACAGCGCAAAAACTCTGCATAAATTGCTTAGATTTGCCACGTTTTCCAGACGTAGTATCTTACGTTTTTGATAATAATTAATTAACATTACACTTATTAACGCAATAGAGTAAGAATGAAAAAATGGGAAAGTCATTTTCAGCTCGGCGATACCGTAACACAGGAGCAATTAGAATTTTTCGACAGGCATGGTGTGATCGTATTCCGGAATTTTATAAGCAACGAAAAAGTGGCGGCCTATATCAATGAATTCAAGCGATTAGAGTCACAATGGCTGCAGGAAGACCGCGACAAAGTAAACGGTATCCCTTTGAAATTCGGTAAGGACGAACACGGTAACAAGACTATTCAACGATTATGTTTCAGCTCCCTATATAGTGAAGAGTTACATAACCTACTGGAAGAACCCCGTTTAAAGTCATTAATGTCATTTCTATACCCATATGAGGGCAGAATAGCAGAAAATGAAAAAGACGGGCTGGTGATCAATAATTATCTAAATACCCCAAACAGCACTTTCACACAGATGGGCTGGCATACTGATGCGCCACGTGACCTCTTTCTCGGGCAGAAAATTATGCCGATGCTGAATGTAGGTATTCATCTGGATGACTGCAAGTTTGAGAATGGGGGGTTACGGATCTTGCCGGGTACCCACAAACAGAATGTATTAAAATTATTATTTGGTAAGAAATATTTTATCGATAATAACGATGATGACCGTGAAGTGGGCTTTGACCTGCATCCGGGTGATCTGTCGGTACATGATGGCCGTTTATGGCACAGGGTTAAGCAGTCGCCCCTTTATGGTGAAGCAAGCCGCAGGCGTGTAATGTATATTCCGTTTGTAACCGGTAAATACAAGCCGAAAGATGAGAACAGCAAAACGCCTTTCTATCACCGTTTTACTTCCAAAGTGCACCATTAATTGTCATTGTAAAATATTTTGAAAAAGGTCAACATGGATGTTGACCTTTTTCAATACAAACCTTCATTATGTTATACGCCCTCATAACCGGAGCGAGCAAAGGAATTGGAAAAGCCATTGCCGAAGAGCTGGCGGCCCGCAAAGTAAATTTGCTGCTGATAGCCCGGAGCGATAATTTACTCAAAGAAATTACAGCCGATCTTTCAACCAGATTTCAGATTCAGGCAGACAGTCTTGCGATAGACCTGGCTGATCCGGGTTCTCCTGCCTTGATAGCCACCTGGCTACAGGAAAAGAAATACAAAGTAAATATCCTTGTAAATAATGCCGGCTATGGATTAAGTGGTGCATTTGACCACTATTCGGCCAAAGAGCACAGCGATATGATGCGGGTGAATATGCAAGTACCTGTTGAACTAAGTGCCCTGTTGATTCCTCAATTAAAAGAACATACCAAAAGTTATATCCTCAATATTGCCAGTTCAGCTGCCTACCAGGCAGTACCCGGATTGAGTGTCTATGCTGCCAGCAAAGCCTTTCTGCTTAGTTTCAGCAGGGGCCTACGCTATGAGTTACGGAAAACGAATATTTCAGTAACAGCCGTAAGTCCGGGTGCAACTGAAACCGATTTTTCTAATAGGGCGCAGGTTGGGAAAAAAGCCTTAAAAGCAGCCGAAAAATTTAATATGACGCCCCAGGCAGTAGCCAGAATTGCGGTAGATGCCATGTTTGCTGCCAAAACAGAAACCGTAACAGGTTTTGTTAATAAACTTGGGGCATTTTTAGTGTGGGTATTACCCAAAGGATTGACCGAAAAAGCGGCTGCAGGATTATATGATATGGATTAATTAGAAGAATCCGCAGGATAGGTTTTGTCAATTCTTTTCAAGCCATTATATTTGCACCCCCAAAGGGGAATGGCTGCGTAGCTCAACTGAATAGAGTACCTCACTACGGATGAGGGGGTTTCAGGTTTGAATCCTGACGCGGTCACTATTAAAACAAGCAAAGTCTTTCAAATCAATGATTTGAGAGGCTTTTTTGTTTTTGGGGTAAACATTCTCTTACCAACCTAATCCATTGGGATAATTCTTTTATTTTATTGCTTCATTTTGAGCATATCCTACATTGTCCCTATCCTATAGAGAAAGTAAAAGACAATGGGTATCAGTTGCATATTTGTCAGAATAATGTGCGTCCTAAGAATACCCTTCCAAAAGTGGATTAATTGTTGCCTACAATCTGAAATAGAACTTCACCATCGCCATCCTTGGCCTGATGCGGTAACTACTTTCCACTATACTGTTAGC
>JBBRHM010000099.1:0-13883 GCA_038222655.1 Chitinophagales bacterium
AAACAAATGGATATAAACTGGGTAAACGTGCTTTTACACAAATGCTATCCTGTTTGCAGGGAAATAACCAGGTGGAAGAAGTTTTTATAGAATCTCTTTTAATTGAAGGCGGCTCATTATAATTCGCCTGTAACCCAGCCCACTTGGGTCTTCATAGTAAGAAAAAAGCCGTGAACATCTACTATTTATTTCTTTACCTCCAGCAAACAAAAAGAATACGGCTCCATTACAAAATAATCATGATCGGCTCCGATAGCATGATTTTTTTCCCTCCAATGGTCATATAACTCCTTCGGTATTATTCCATGTTCTTTAAAGGCAAACCATGTTATATAAGAAGTTTTATGGCTGAAATTGAACAGGCAATATAATTTTTCATCATTCCATGCCCGCAGAAAACCGGCAACATGAATATTATGCGGTGTTAACCAGGTAATATTTTTTTGGTCCGCTATCACCGGTAATTTTTTTCGAAGCAAGATCAGGCGTTGTGTGGCATAAAATATTTTTTCTTCTACAGAACCTTTTTCTTCTATCCGTTTATTTTTATGCCAGTCGATCAAAGGGCGATGCATCCAACGGTTATCATAGCTTTTTGAGGGATCATCGAGATAAGAATAATCATTTGTATAGCCCACTTCATCCCCATAAAATAACATGGGCATTCCTCCGATAAAACAGGTTTGGGCCTGCATCAATATTATTTTTCTTAAGGATAGATCAATAGCCTGTGCATCATTAGCAGCCATTGCTTTTTCCAATCCACATAAAGAAGCCAGTGAGCCACTGATACGTGCATCCTGTGTTTTGGGATTTACAGAGAACAATTCACCTATGGCCGGAGAATCGGGAAGTACGCCTGAATAATACTCTTTCAAAAATTTTCTGTGTTCGTATGCATTGAAGCCGGCGGCTCTTATCATGTCATCATCATAACCCAAACCAATATCATCATGGCAACGGGTATAGGTTATCCAGGAAGTACCCAAAGGCTTTTGTAAAAGATCCTGCTGTGCAGCCAGCATTACTCTTGTGTCGCCTGTTGCCAATGCATCCCACTGCAATGCCATCTGTGTGGCGTTGTAAGCGAAATCGCATTCTCTTCCTGTATAGTCAGCTTCACCAAAATATTTCATGATCTCTTTGGGTGCCACGATGGCTTCTCCTAATAAAGCCATACCAGGTGCAGCTACCTGAACACATTGCCGGATAAGCCTCAGCAGCATATGTGCCTTTGGTAAGTTCTGACATGTGGTCCCCAATTCTTTCCAGATAAATGCTGGCGCATCAATACGCAGTATATCCACACCGAGGTTAGCATAGAAAAAAATAGTATCCAGCATCGCATTAAATACAGCAGGGTTTGTATAATTAAGGTCCCATTGATAATCGTGAAACACCGTCATCACCCACTTATCACATTCTTTTATGTAGGTAAAATTGCCCGGAGAATTTTCGGGGAATATTTCCGGCATGGCTTGATCGAAGCGGTCGGGCAGGGACCTGTCATCGTACATATAAAAATAGTCCTGGTAAACGGCATCCCCATTTTTTGCTTTCTCTGCCCATTCATGGTGATGGGAGGTATGATTGAGTACAATATCCAGCATTAGGTGTATACCCTTCTGCTGCATATTATTTGTAAGCGCCTGCAGGTCATTCAGCGTGCCGAACCGACCATCCACTTTTCTGAAATCGGATACGGCGTAACCACCGTCGCTTTCACCTTCCGGGGTTTGAAAAAGGGGCATCAGGTGCAGACAATTTACGCCCAGCTTTGAAAGATAGCCTAGTTTTTCAGAAAGGTTTTCGAGTTTACCACAAAACCGGTCCACATACAAACTCATACCCACCAGCTCATTGCTTAGAAACCAATGTTGTTTTTCTTCTTTGATGGAATCCTGTTTTATTAATGTTGCCCCTCGCTTTTTGTATGCAGTAATGATGGTTTGTAATAATTTATCAAATGCAGTTTCTTTTTGTGAATGATCATGATATAGTGCAGTATATAATGTATGGATAGCCGCGGTATTGGCAATTAGTCGTGTGTAAAAAATATTATCTTCGCCGGCTATGTCAAGTTTATTAGCGGCACAGGCGAGGTGGCTATGTGTGTGTAAAGTAAAATCGTACAAGCTATTTTATTTTTATTGAAAGATCTGGTTATTCAAATGTTTAAAAGCTTCCATTGCACCTAAGTATTCGCAGGTTCGGGCTCCGGCTTTGTTGGCATTGGCAATGATCCTTGCCCATTCATTTAGTGAAAGCAATTGAATATCGGAAAGACTCTTATCAATCAACTGGTATAAGAGTGCCCCTACAAAAGCATCACCTGCACCCGTGGTATCAATAGGTTTTACGGGGATACTGGGTATAATGGTAGTTCCTCCTTCAAAACCCAGCATCGTTCCTTCCTTGCCCAATGTAATGGCAAAAACTGCCTTTGTTCTTTCCTGTAATATAGAAGCAGCATCTGCTACTGTATTGGCCCCTGTTATGAGCAGGGACTCTTCGTCACTCAATTTAAAAAAATGACAGGCAGCTAAAAAATTCCAGGACTGGTCAATAAATGTCTGCACATTATTACGAAAAAGCAGGTGCCGGTAATTAGGATCAAAGCTGATAAAAATATTTTTTTGCAATGCTTTCTGCAATAATCCCTGGTAGGCTGCCTGTAAGGGGCCAGGTAAAAAACCCGTAGCAGAGCCAAAATGAATAATAGAAATCTCATCCAGGTCAATGGCGTCCACTTCTTCACGGGTAAGTTCGCCATCGGCGCCACGGTTAAACACAAAATCACGTTCACCATCTTCCATAAGTGATACAAATGCGAAAGTGGTGAAATGTGTATCGCTCTGAATCATCCAGCGGGTAGCTACGCCAAATTCTTCCATTACATTAATCAGCTTTTTGCCAAATGCATCATTACCTACTTTTGCCGCGAGCTCAACGGTGCCACCTAATGCTGCAATGGCCGCAGCCACGTTGGTAGGGGCGCCGCCGGGCTTAATAATAAAATTATTTCCTTCCGATAAAGGCTTACCCTTATCAATACAGATCATGTCGATTAAAGCTTCGCCGATACATAAAATTTTCATCGTAAACCTCCCACCTCACTGGCGGAGGCTTTTTTTATACTATTATTTACACTGCTAAAATAATTTCCGCATTCCCCCTTCGTGGAGTTAAGGGTAGGTCAATGTCCTCCACCCTTTAATACCATATCCGCATCATCAGGTTTGGTTGTTTTAATTAAGAAGGTAGCTGCACAGGCTATCAATAATAATACACCTCCAAAACTAATGGCCTTACCCGGATCATTGTGTAAGAAATGATTAAGCACATATCCAAAAGTGGTTGTCTGCAAGATCATCGGTATCACAATCATCATATTGATAATGCCCATATACACTCCATATCTTTCTTTCGGAATATTATTAACCACCATTAAATACGGAACACCCATCATACTGGCCCAGGCAATTCCGAAACCGGTCATTGGGGCAAATAAAAGGTATTTGTTTTCTATGTGCGGAAAGATGAGTAAGCCTATACCTGCTAACAATAGACAGGAAATATGAACAGCTTTGGGACTGAACTTTTTTGCCATCCATACCAGTCCGAATGCAGATAAAAAAGTGATGATGTTATACCATCCATTTACCAATCCTGCCCATCCAACGGCTTCTTCATACAGGGTCGGATTTTTTGCCGGTGTGGTTTTCCATACCGATTGTGCAATGCTTTTAGAAGCGTTCTGCCAGTAACAGAATAATGCATACCACTGGAAAAGATATACCAGCGCCAGCTGCCACATAACTTTTGGCATGTGTTTAATGGCGTGAAAAATTTCCTGAAAAGGTCCAAACAGGGTTTTCTTTTCAGCTTTTAATGCTGCGAGCTCTTCCGGTGTGGGGGGTATTTCGGGTGTTTTAGTAATGGACCATAACACAGATGAAATAGAACAGACTGAACCAAGGAAGAAAGACGCAAATACCCAATACGGTATTTGCCCATGCGCCTGTTTAAGGAAACTGATTTTCTGAAAAACAAACAATGAAATATTAGCGAGGGTGATTCCCAGACCAGTAAAAAAACTTTGCGTTAAAAAACCAGTGGCCAGTTGCGGAGGAGGAAGTTTGTCAGCAATAAATGCCCTGTATGGTTCCATGGCTGTATTATTGGCTGCATCCAATACCCATAATAATCCACCTGCCATCCATAAACTGCTGCTGAAGGGATAAATAAAAAGGCATAGACTACAAAAGAGGGCGCCGATAAAAAAATAAGGTTTGCGGCGGCCAAATTTTGGGTGCCAGGTTTTATCGCTTAAAGCGCCAATAATGGGCTGGATTAGTAAACCTGTCATGGGCCCGGCTAAATTCAGCAGAGGGATCTGATCGGGTTTGGCCCCTAAAAAATCGTAGATAGGGTTTACGGCACTTTGCTGGAGGCCAAAACTGTACTGAATGCCAAAGAAACCAACGTTCATATTAATAATCTGCCAGAAACTGAGACGGGGCTTAAATAAAGACATAGCAATCGGTTAAGTTGGTGTTTAAAAATAAGGAATAGATTCTGTAAAATGCCGCTGTTGACCAGGTTACAGCGAATTAAAATCATTTGGCATCGTTACCGGGAACGATTGCGAAGAAAAAAAATCAATTTCCCTCTTTATGTTGTCTTTATAAGTGTAGATTTTTTATTAGCTGCCCGGTATACAATTGTTTTTCTGACTACCGTACCTGCCGTTTTATGGTAAAGCGGCGAAGTCACAAAGATTCACCAGGCAATCTTCGCTATACTTTGCATCTTCCTGTCTTCGCAGTAAATTCTTCGGCTCTGTAACAATCAGTATTATGCACTATTTTAGTAACCTATAAACAAACCACCATGAAATATCTATCTGTATTTGCATTACTGCTTATTTCGTTTTCATCCATAGCTCAATCCAAACAGGAAAAAGCAGTGGCCATCGCTGTAGAGAAATTGCGGAAAGCTATGGTGGACGGCGACAGGGCATCGCTTGAAAGCATCGCGTCAGAAAAACTTAGTTATGGACATTCCAGCGGTATGATTGAAAACAAGTCTGAGTTTGTAGAACATATTGGCAGCGGTAAGTCTGATTTTGTAACCATTGATCTATCAGAACCATCCATTTCAGTTGATGATAAAATAGCCATTGTACGCCACACATTTAACGCAGTAACAAACGACAATAATAAATCCGCAAACGTTAAATTAAAAATATTGCTTGTCTGGCATAAAGAAAAAGGAGAGTGGAAATTACTGGCAAGGCAGGCGGTGAAGATTGTATAGAAGCCCGGGTGTTTATAATAGTAACGCTTTATCTTTTATTAAAAAATGACTTTAAAAAGCATGAAAAAGTATTTTCGTTTAGTCATGATTGTAGCCGCTGTGTTTTCGGTGGCATCTTGTACTGCACAACAGATTTTGTATGCAGAGAAAATGGCGGCTACGGTTATGACTATCTGGAGGG
This sequence comes from Chitinophagales bacterium, assembly GCA_038222655.1. Classification (GTDB taxonomy): domain Bacteria; phylum Bacteroidota; class Bacteroidia; order Chitinophagales; family Chitinophagaceae; genus Sediminibacterium. Next base: position 5,501 of record JBBRHM010000099.1, read on the forward strand.
ATTCCCTCTCATCAGAAGGAAAACCTGCCAAATGGACCTACGACCAGGCAGTGATTTTAAAAGGGATAGAAAGTCTATGGTATAGAACCGGCGATGCGAAATATTTTAATTACATGCAGAAGAGCATGGATTTTTTTGTGGATGAGAAAGCGACTATCAGAACCTATAAACAAGCGGATTATAATATTGACAATGTTTTGTGTGGCAGAATATTACTCACGCTATTTAATGTTACCGGAAAAGAAAAATATTACAAAGCCGCAACCACGCTGCGCGAGCAGCTGAGAACACAGCCACGTAACCATGAAGGCGGCTTCTGGCATAAAAAAATCTACCCTTACCAGATGTGGCTTGATGGATTATATATGGGCGAACCTTTTTATGCAGAATATGCAGCCACGTATAATGACCCTGCTGCTTTTGATGATATTGCGCATCAATTTATCTGGATGGAAAAGCATGCACGCGATGCGAAAACCGGATTGCTTTATCATGGGTGGGATGAAAGTCGCCAGCAGAAATGGGCCAATACTGCCACAGGTAATCCGCCGCATATCTGGGCGCGGGCCATGGGTTGGTATGGTATGGCATTGGTAGATGTACTGGAACAGTTTCCTGCAAACAACCCTTACAGAGATTCGCTATTGCTAATCTTACACCGCTATGCTGACGCAGTGAAAAAAGTACAGGATCCCCAGAGCAGTGTATGGTATGACATATTAGATAAACCCGGCGCCAAAGGAAATTATTTTGAAGCATCCGCGAGCAGCATGTTTGTGTATGCGATGGCAAAAGCGGTACGATTGGATCTTCTTCCTGCTTCGTATTTGAGTGTGGCTAAAAAAGGATACAATGGTATACTTAAACAATTTATTGAAATTGATGCGAAAGGGCAGACCAATTTGAAAGGTACAGTGAGCGTTAGTGGACTCGGTGGCACACCTTATCGCGATGGTAGTTATGAATACTATATAAATGAAAAAGTAATTGTGAACGACCCGAAGGGTGTGGGCGCATTTATACAGGCCGCCAATGAAATAGAACTTTTGCCCACCCTGCCTTTGGGTAAAGGGAAAACGATTGTTTTGGATGATTATTTTAATTCAGAAAAAAAGAAAGACATAACCGGCACTCTCAAACCCTACCATTACAAATGGGAAGAAATGTATAACAATGGGTTTTCGATACTGGGAAATATTTTCAGAAAGTATGGGGTGCAAACCAAAACATTATCTGATGCGCCTACAGCAAAAAATTTGCAACAGGCGGATATGTACCTGATCGTTGATGCAGATAATGTTACGGATAATCCCAACCCTAATTATGTGGCTTCCAAAGACGTCACGGAAATAGTTAACTGGGTAAAAGCCGGTGGGGTGTTGATATTACTTCATAACGATAAGGGCAACGCCGAGTTTGAACACTTTACTATATTGACAGAAAAATTCGGTATACATTTTAATGAGGACAGTTATAATCATGTGACCGGAAATGACTATGAAATGGGTAAAGTAGATGTGACTCCAGGTAATTCTATTTTGCCGCACGTGCACAAGATCTATCAAAAAGAAGTTTCTTCTATTACCCTAAAAAGCCCTGCTGTTGCTGCCTTGCAGAAAGAAGGGGTAGTCATTTTTGCGGTATCAAAACTGGGTAAGGGAACCGTATTTGCCACGGGTGATCCCTGGTTGTATAATGAATATACGGATGGAAGAAAACTACCTATGGAATACGAAAATTATAAAGCAGCCAACGATCTGGTGTTATGGCTGATCAAACAAGTGCCGGGTAAACGTAATACCAAAAATTGAAAAAAATACCTTTGTATACCAAGCCTTATTTTTTGATCATTGCCTGCCTGATCTTTTCCGTATGCAAACCCGCAACGCTTTCAGCACAGGAAAATACGAAAGTCATTGTAGTAGATGCAGCGGGTGGCGCAAATTTTACAAGTATACAGGATGCCATAAACAGTCTGTCAGATAATGCAAGTGAGCAACGGATCATTTATATCCGCAATGGTGTGTATCGTGAAAAAATATTTATTGAAAAAAATTTTATCTCGCTTGTAGGAGAAGATAAAAATAAAACACAACTCGTTATTTCACTGGCGAGGGATATCTGGCGTTGTGAAAATCCTGATGACTGGGGCGTGGCAACAGTAAATTTAAAGGGCAGTGATATTGTATTGGAGAATCTTACGATCGCCAATAATTTTGGCTTTGACAATATTCAAAATACCGGCGGCATACATATCGATTGTCGTGATGACAGCCTTAATCATTTTAAAACCATTCGCAGGGATGCGCACCAGATGGCCCTGCGCAGTTTTGGTACGACCAGACTTGTTGTGCGAAACTGCATTTTATGCGCCTTCGGAGGAGATACCGTAAGTCCTTGGAACGTTGATAATGGGATGTTTTATTTTAAAGATTGCCTGATGGAAGGTGGCGTTGATTTTTATTGTCCCCGGGGATGGGCCTACGCAGAAAATTGCGAATTCGTGGCACATGGTAGTGTAGCGGCCATATGGCATGATGGTTCCAAAGTCAAAGATTCTAAAACTGTTCTGGTTAATTGTGTGTTTAGAGGCGACGATGGTTTTAAACTTGGCCGCTATCACCGCGATGCGCAGTTTTATATCATTAATGCCTCATTTGCCAATAACATGGCCGATGCGCCCATTTACCTCAATCCATCCAATCCAAAAAATCTGATACAGTGGGGTGAGCGCGTATATTATTTTAACAGTCATCGAAAGGGAGGCGATTATACATGGCATGAAGATAACCTCGAAAAAGCACCGGGTTCACCTTCGCCTGCACACATCAATGCCAGCTGGACTTTCGGGGGAAAATGGCAACCCTCAGACAGGGCAACCTGGATCGATCCTACAATAAAAATAAATAAAAAGAAATACGGTTTTGTTGTTATGAATGCCGCAAATCAGTCCGTAACTGATCCCGTAGCAGAAAACATGCTGGTTTATCAACGTGCTATTGGTGGCTGGCCCAAAGCGGTGAACGAAATAAAAGTTGATTATAAAAAGCGCCTTACAGATGCAGAAAAAAAATCTATCCGTTCCGATTCCATGCATATTGATGCTACGATCGATAATGATGCTACTACCAGGGAAATTCGTTACCTCATAAAAGCCTATAAGCAAACACATAACTATGATTACCTGCGGGCAGCAGAAAAAGGTATTCGTTATTACCTGAAAGCGCAAAATGCTGCAGGTGGATGGCCGCAGTTTTATCCAGACTCGTCCTTATACCGGAGCCAGATTACTTATAATGATAATGCCATGGTTAATGTACTTAATGTATTGCAGGATATTGTGGAAGGAAAAAATGGGGTTGAGGTGATAGATGCTTCTTTTATTCCTTTATCTGCTGAGGCAGTAAGGCGGGGTATTGAATGCATTCTCGCTACACAAATAAAAGTAAATGGAAAATTAACCGCGTGGTGCGCACAATATAATAACCGAACACTTCAGCCGGAAATGGCAAGGAAGTTTGAACTGGTTTCTTTAAGCGGTAATGAATCGGTAGGCATTGTTCTTTTTTTAATGCGGGTTAAAAATCCTTCTGCACGTATCAGGGAAGCGATTGTGGCGGCGGTTAATTGGTTTGAGCGCGTTAAGATAAAAGGATACAAGTATATTGACATTGATGCACCGAATGAACCAAAAGGGAAAGATCGCGTTATTGTTCCAGATCCTTACAGTTTGCTATGGGCAAGATTTTATGAGATAGAAACCAACCGGCCTTTTTTTAGTGGAAGAGACAGCCAGAAAAAATACAATGTGGCCGAAATAGAAGTGGAACGCAGAACCGGTTATGCATGGTATGGAACATGGCCCGAGAAATTAGTACAAACAGATTACCCAGCGTGGTTGCAAAGAGTTTCCCAATAAAAAATCATAGATGCAGTTATCCCGTACAATAGCCATTGAACTAAATAAAGATGAACCATTAAATGCCCTGTTTGCTTTACCTGAGAAAGTATTGCAGTTTGGTACGGGCGTATTATTGCGAGGACTCCCGGATTATTTTATTGATAAAGCCAATAAGCAACAAATTTTTAACGGTCGAATAGTAGTGGTAAAATCTACCCATACCGGTGGAACGGATGCATTCAAAAAACAGGATGGCTTATTTACGTTAATCGAACGGGGCATAGACGATGGCAGACCATCGGAAAAAATCAGTATCAATGCGGCTATCAGCCGTGTATTATCTGCGAATGATGAATGGGGCCAAATTGAAAAATGTGCTGCTAATCCGGCAATGCAGGTAATCATTTCCAATACAACAGAAGTAGGGATCGCCTTGTTAGAAGAGGATGCAACCAATAAAAAACCTGTTTCCTTTCCGGGAAGATTACTGTGTTTCCTGCAGGCGCGCTACGAGGCATTTGGCGGGAGCAGTGAATCGGGTATGGTGATTATTCCTACAGAGTTGATGGTAGATAACGGGACCCGTCTTAAAAAGATTGTGTGTACTCTGGCAGGTCTTAAAGGACTTGATCAATTGTTTATGCATTGGCTGCAAAATGACAATGATTTTTGCAATTCCCTGGTAGATCGTATTGTGCCAGGAAAATTAGCTGATACGGATCAGGTAATGATTGAAAAAAAATTGGGTTATGAAGATGAACTGATGATTATGTCGGAATGTTACCGCTTATGGGCGATTGAAACAAATAATGAAAGAACAAAAAATATATTATCCTTCAGTACAATCGATACAGGCGTTGTACTGGTACCCGATATTAATAAATTCAGGGAACTGAAATTACGGTTATTAAATGGTACGCATACTTTATCATGCGGCCTGGCTTATCTGGCAGGCTTTGTAACTGTGAAGGATGCGATGAGTAATCCGGATTTTGAAAGCTTTGTTTCTCAATTAATTTATCAGGAAATTGCACCGCTGGTTGTGCAGAAAGAGATTTCGGTGGAAGAGGCTTTTCATTTTATATCCCAGGTAATTGACCGTTTTAAAAATCCGTATATTGAACACAAATGGTTAAGCATAACCGTACAATATACTTCCAAGATGTTGATGCGTGCGGTACCTTTAATCCGAAAACATTATGAACGCTCAACAACAGCACCTGAACTAATGTCGCTGGGGTTTGCTTCCTTTATTTTGTTTATGCGATCAACAGAATCATCTGATCGTATACAAGATGATAAACTACCGCTGTTGTTTGATCATTGGCAAACAAACGATATAGAAAATATTGCAGAGAATATATTGAAAGACAAAAATATATTCGATACTGACCTTACGCAATTTTCAGGTTTTGCTGAAGCGGTACAAAGAAACTTATTATCACTTATTGACAAGGGGGCCGCTTATACCCTGCATTCCGTTGTATCAACAAAATCAGTAACATGAGTAATAAACAAAAAATAGTACAGGTTCATCCTGATGATAATGTTTTAGTGGCTCTTGTAAATCTTGCCAAAGAAGAAACGGTACTCTATAATGAAATGGATTATGTTCTGCGGGAAGATATTGGCGCAAAGCATAAATTTTTTATGCATGATATGAAAGCGGGTGATGAAATCATCATGTATGGCGTACTGGTAGGAAAGGCGCAAAATGAGATTGCTGCCGGTAGCAAAATGACTACCGTTAATACCAAACACGCAGCTGAGCCCTATGCATACAGACCTTATCATTATCAATGGCAGCCTCCTAACACATCAAAATATGCAGGTAAAACATTTAACGGCTATCATCGTTCCGATGGAAGGGTAGGCACTGCTAATTACTGGTTGTTTTTACCAACAGTATTTTGTGAGAACCGAAACCTGGATGTCATCCGCGAAGCATTGCATAGCCAATTGGGGTATGATGTAACGGATAAATACAAACAAAAAACAAAGCTTCTGGTTGAGTTATATAAAAATGGCGCAGATATTAGTAACGCAAACCTCATGCTTAAAGAATCGATGGTGGTAACTAACCGCGTATTTAAAAATATTGACGGTATTAAATTCCTAAATCACCAGGGCGGGTGTGGCGGTACCAGGCAGGATGCAGCTGTGCTGAGTAAATTATTGGCAGCCTATGCCGATCATCCAAATGTAGCAGGGATAACCATTTTGAGTCTTGGTTGTCAGAACCTGCAAACACAGGACCTGCTGGATGATATCAAACAACGCAATCCCAACTTTACTAAACCCCTGTATGTTTTTGAACAACAGCAATCGCAAAGCGAAGAACAATTGGTTACAGAAGCCATCCGCAAAACCTTTTCAGGTTTAATAGAAATCAACCAACTCGAAAGAAAACCTGCTACACTGGATAAACTTTGTTTGGGTGTTAAATGTGGTGGTAGTGATGGATTCAGCGGTATCTCGGCAAATCCTGCAGTAGGTTATTGCGCAGACCTGCTGGTAGCATTGGGCGGTAAAGTGTTGCTTGCCGAGTTTCCGGAACTATGTGGCGCGGAACAGCAACTGATCGATAGAACTATTGATGAAGCAGCGGCAAAAAAATTTATTCACCTCATGCAAAGTTATAATAAGGCGGCAGAAAATGTAGGCTCTGGTTTTGACATGAATCCGTCTCCCGGAAATATAAAAGACGGGTTAATTACGGACGCAATCAAAAGTAATGGCGCTGCAAAAAAAGGTGGCACTTCGCCTGTGGTGGATGTATTGGATTATACGGAACCTGCTGTTAAGCCCGGACTAAATTTGGTTTGTACACCCGGTAATGATGTAGAAGCCACCACTGGTAAAGCCGCCAGTGGCGCTACCTTAATTTTATTTACTACCGGGTTGGGTACACCTACGGGTAACCCGGTTTGTCCTACTATTAAAATTGCCACCAATTCAGCACTGGCACTGCGTATGGGCGATATTATTGATATCAATACCGGTGCTATTATCGAAGGTGATAAAACGATTGAACAAATGGGAGAAGAAATATTGGACTATTGTATCAAAGCCGCAAGCGGTGAAATTATTCCCAAAGCGGTATTACTTAACCAGGATGATTTTATTCCATGGAAGAGGGGAGTGAGTTTGTAAATAGGCAATAGTGAGTGGTGAGTTATCTAAAACATATAACTCACTACTCACCACTCACCACTTCCAATTAACAATTACCAACCTATTTTGGCTGGCAATCATCCCTTCCGGCTGAAGAATAATTTTTTATGCAAACGTTTTCGTAACTAAATCACCTTAAATACTAAAGAATGAATAAGCTTTGCAACGGTAACGGCTGTTATAGCCATCAATCATTAATCTGCTAAATTTACGCATGCAATTCACAGAAGAACTTGAAAAAATATTTGTTCAGGAGAAAGATATCCCTGCACAATTTTCGTTAGACAAGGAGATTAACCAACGCGAATATTTATCTAACGGCGAAATGAAAACCTGGGCGGGTGACGTGCATGAAGTGTATTCACCTGTCTGCATCCGCACAGCCAATGGGTTACAGCGAAAGCTTATCGGCACGTATCCCGTTTGTACAGAAAAGGAAGCTTTTGAAGCATTGGATGCAGCAGTAGCCGCATATGATAACGGCCGCGGTCAATGGCCCACTATGAATGTTGCCGACCGTATTAAATGCGTTGAAAAGTTTATTACCAAAATGCGCGAGCAGAAAGATATTGTAGTGAAGCTGATTATGTGGGAAATAGGGAAATCGCATGCCGACTCTATAAAAGAATTCGACCGCACTGTTGAATATATTTATGCTACCATTGATGCATTAAAAGACCTTGACCGCGATTCATCGCGCTTTACTATTGAACAGGGCATCGTTGCACAAATCCGTCGCTCACCATTAGGCGTGGTATTATGTATGGGACCGTTTAATTATCCATTGAATGAAACGTTTACAACGCTTATTCCCGCCATCATTATGGGTAATACTTTATTATTCAAACCTCCCAAATATGGCACCTTATTGCACTATCCCTTACTGAACGCCTTTAAAGAATGTTTTCCCAAAGGTGTTGTGAATACGATCTATGGTCGTGGACAAACCATTGTTCCCGGGCTGATGGAATCGGGTAAAATAAATGTCTTAACCCTCATAGGTTCGAGCAAAGTGGCCAATGAACTAAAGAAACTGCATCCCAAAGTAAACCGCCTTCGTGCCATACTGGGACTTGATGCCAAAAATGCGGCCATCATTACACAACATGCAGATATCAAACTTGCTGTGCAGGAAACTGTATTGGGCAGTTTATCATTTAATGGGCAACGTTGTACGGCATTAAAAATTGTTTTTGTGCACAGAAGTATTGCTGATGTGTTTGTACAGCAATTGTGTGCCGAAGTAAATAAATTAAAATATGGTATGCCATGGGAAACAGGCGTTGCCTTAACGCCTTTACCCGAACC
>JBBRHM010000100.1:0-13576 GCA_038222655.1 Chitinophagales bacterium
TATACAAGGCCTTTTGATTTTTTTGGTCCCAATAAATAGGTAGCAATGATATACCAGGGCTGTAATATTTTCTTTGACCTGATATCTGATATATTAATTCGATAGGGGCTTGGCCGTCTGAACTTAGTTTATCGTTACGAAGGTTTAATCTAATAGTTGCCATATGTTTTATTTTGCTTCCATAAAGGTATATGGTAGCAAATTAGGTAGCAAGTTTTTGAGATACTATTTTTACAAAGATTTTCAATGGTTTACTTGTGTTTACATGAAACTATTGATATCATTGAATTTTGCGAATCATTATATAAAATGGAATATGCAGAAGTAAAAGGAAATTAAATAAAAATGTATAGGTTCAAGTCCCCTCGACTCCACAGTAAAGGAAACGTGAAAACGTTTCCTTTTTTTGATTTTATAATTTTAAATCAAACACTTACGATCGGATCCTTTTTAATCTATGTAGGATCAAACTATGATAATTGAAACGAGTCCAACCAAATGTTGGATATGGCCAGGTTTATCTTGAATGTACAATCGTGTTCAATCAGCCTTTTTTGAATTTATAAGACGTCAGTCTTTTATCCCCCTTTTTAAGAAGTATTTTTTTATCAACACCTTCTTTTAAATCCCTACTTGCAGTGGCAGCTGAGATTTCTTTGAATTTTTGCATATAATCTTTGCGTGTAAATGTGTTGACCGGGTTTTCCTGTCTGAAGAGGTTGATGCGGTCATTGGCTGATAGCACCTGGCGTTGTATGAGTAATAAATCCTGCAAAGACTCGTCCAATATACCTAACATAAACTCAATAAAGGGTGTGGAATTCCCCGCTTTATCTGATTGGGAAAGTGCTTTATAATATTCTTTTTGTTTGCTTTTGATGATTGACTCAACAGGTAGGTAAGAGAATAACGGATATTGTCCCGCTAATAAAACAGTTTGCCATAACCTGCCCATTCTTCCATTGCCATCAGCAAAAGGGTGAATGAATTCCAGTTCATAATGAAAGACGCAACTTCTGATGAGCAACGGATCCATTTCTTTTCGGACATAATCAAAAAGGGTATTCAGCAAGGATTTGACCATGTTTGCTGGTGGGGCAAGATGGGCAACCCGGGAGCCCTTTACAATCCCAACTCCTGATGTCCGGATTTTCCCGGCTGAGGCGATCAGACCCTTCATCAATAACCTATGCGCATTTAAAAAGGTGGTCTGACTTGTCGCCTGTAAACTATCAAGTTTTTCATATAAGTCGATCGCATTTTTCACTTCTAGGATATCCTTTTCCGGTGCTAATACCCATTTGCCTTCAAGGATTGCAGTTACCTGTTTAATGCTTAAGGTATTACCCTCTATTTCAAGTGATGCCTGGATGGTTTTAATTCGATTTTCTTTTCTCAGTTCAGTTCTGGGCTGCTGCAGGTGTGCAGCGGTGATCTGGCCTATTTTTTCGGAAACGGAGCCTAAAAGAGACAAAACGGTGGGGGTGATGGAATAAGGGGGTTTCATGATAGTATCATATGATAGTATCAAATATAGCAAAGATTAAAAAAGTATTATGCGATTTCTTAATCTATTATGAAGGATAAAAACGGAACAAGGTGTTCGACATTGATCCCCTCGACTCCACAAGAGGAAACGTTAATAGCGTTTCCACTTTTTTTGTTTTTCTAAATAAATGTCAACGAGTTATATGTTTTGTAAAATGATGGTAAGTAGTGTAATTAATAGGATTGTATAAAGGAGTTGAACCCCGTCTCTTAGTTTGAAAACTTAAAAATAAATGGATAAAAGCGAGTCGAATAAATAATATTGTTACTTTTGTTAACCATTTGGTTAAAATATGGAAAAAATAAAAAGAGATTCTGGAGCAGAGGAAAGGATACTGGCATCAGCGAGGAAAGTCTTTATTGACAAAGGAATGGCAGGTGCCCGCATGCAGGATATTGCAGATGAAGCCGGGATCAACAAAGCACTGTTACATTATTACTTTAGAAACAAGGAACAACTATTTGAAACTATTTTTTTGGAGATTATAAGTCAATTCATACCAAGGATAAAAACTATTTTGCTTGCTGACCTTAGCTTATACGAAAAGATTGAGCAGTTCTGTGATCAATACATTAGCATAATCTCTCAAAACCCTTATCTGCCAATATTTATACTAAATGAAATGCACAAGCAGCCTTCCAAATTTATCATGAAAATATTTGGGGGTGAGTTACCGGACCTTACCAAATTTACCGCACAGATTGAAAAGGAAGTAAAGGCCGGTAAAATAAAACCGACCAGCCCGGTTCACTTAATTATGAACATGATGAGCCTCTCTATTTTCCCTTTTTTAGGAAAACCTATGTTAAGTGCCATACTGCAGATAGACGAGCTACAATTTCAATTAGCGATGGAACAGAGAAAAAAATATATTCCTAAATTTATATTTGACGCTATCAAAAAATAATTTTTTATGCAATATTTGACTAACTGGTTAAACAAAAAAATATTAATTGTTTTAATTTTTTGTCCCCTCCCTGTATTGGCGCAAAATCTAACCATACAACAGGCATACGATTCTGCGCAGAAACACTATCCTGTAACTAAACAGAAAAAACTGATACAACAAACTGCCAGTATTACCATTGACAATCTCAGCAAAGGGAATCTCCCTCAGGTAAACATAAGCGGACAGGCCAGCTACCAATCGGATGTAACGAGTGTAAATATTCCCATCCCTGGTTTTTCGATTGATAAGCCTGGCAAAGACCAATACAAGATTACAACTGATGTTAGCCAGTTATTATATGACGGTGGTAGTATCAAACAGCAGCAGCAACTACAAAACCTGAATGCAAACGTTGAAGAGCAAAAGATGGAAGTAGAGCTTTATAAATTGAAAGAGCGTATCAGCCAGATCTACTTAAGCGTATTATACATTGATGAACAACTAAAGCAGGTAGAACTTATCAAAGCAGATATTACAACAGGCATTAAAAAAGTACAGGCGCAGGTGGACAACGGCGTGGCATTGAAATCCAATGTGAATGTTCTGAAAGCAGAACTGCTCAGAAATAACCAACGTAGTATTGAACTATCAGCTTCCAGAAAAAGTATGGTAGATGTACTGGGCCTGTTTATGCAGCAATCATTACCGGCAACCATTATTCTTCAGAAACCTTTGGTCGAAGCAAGGCTTACCGATGATATTGTACGCCCCGAACTCGAACTCTATGCAAAACAGAATCTGGTGCTTGCTCAGCAACAGGCACTTATCAAAGCAAAAAATCTTCCGAAAGCAAGTGCTTTTGTACAGGGCGGATATGGAAGACCGGGCTTAAATTTTCTTAAAAACTCTTTCGAGCCTTATGGCATTGGCGGGGTTCGCCTGAACTGGTCGCTCGGAGGTTTGTATACTGCCAAAAATGAAAAACAACTGGTAGAGATTAACAAACAATTTATTGACGTGCAGAAAGAAACGTTTCTCCTGAATACACAGACACAGGTAAAGCAGCAACAATCAGAGATTGATAAACTGCAGCAATTGATTTTCTCGGACAGAGAGATCATTGAATTGCGGGCTTTAGTTAAAACTGCGGCAAACGCACAATTGGAAAACGGCGTGATCACAGCTAATGATTATTTACGTGAAGTGAATGCAGAAGACCAGGCGCGCCAGTTATTAATTACACACCAATTGCAATTATTACAAGCGCAGGTGAACTTGCAGTTAACCACCGGAAAATAAACAGACAGCAAAACATACCATATGAAACAACTTACACTTTCGGCAATGCTTTTCTTACTGGTTGCCTGCAGCGCTAAAAAAAATCAGTTTGATGCAGAAGGAAATTTTGAAGCCGATGAAACCATTGTGTCTTCGGAATTGCCAGGTCGTATTACAAAATTTGCAGTTAATGAAGGCGATACCATTGCCGCAGGCATTGTTATCGGAAAAGTGGATGCCCTCAATATTTCACTGCAGAAAGAGCAGGTGGAAGCGAGCATCAGTGCACTTAGCCAGAAAACAATGGATGTATCTCCACAGATCAAATTGTTAAAGGATCAACTCGAAGTTCAACAAACCCAGTTGCAGAATCTTTTGCATGAACAGTCTCGTGTTGAAAGATTGGTAAAACTGGACGCAGCAACAGGCAAACAACTGGATGACATCAAATTCCAGGTAGATGCACAGCATAAACAGATGACTGTTACAAAACAACAGATAAATGTGCAGGTAAACAATACGAATACCCAGAACAGAAGCATGTTAAGCGAAGCAGCGCCACTACAAAAAAGAGTAGCGCAGTTAAATGATCAGATAAATCGTGCCAACATCATCAACCCCATCAACGGAACGGTAATCGCCAAGTATGCAGAGCAAGGAGAAATAACTGCTGCAGGTAAGGCCTTGTATAAAATTGCAGATCTGTCGATCATTACTTTACGTGCTTATGTAACAGGTGATCAGTTATCCGCCATCAAACTTGGCCAGCCGGTAAAAGTGTTTACAGATAAAGGCAAAGATGCCTATAGAGAATACGCCGGAACAATTACCTGGATATCGGATAAAGCAGAGTTTACACCGAAGACCATTCAGACAAAAGATGAACGTGCTAATCTTGTATATGCTGTCAAAATAAAAGTAATGAATGACGGGTTGCTTAAGATTGGCATGTACGGAGAAATCAAACTATAAGTACATGCCTGCAGTAATTGTTGACCATATCACTAAAACATACGGCACTAAAAAGTCTGTTGTTAAAGCATTAGATGATGTATCATTCAATGTTGAGCAAAGTGAACTCTTTGGTATCATCGGGCCTGATGGTGCCGGTAAAACAAGCCTTTTCAGGATCCTTACCACCTTGTTGCTTGCTGACGCAGGAAATGCAACGGTTGATGGAAATGATGTGATCAAAGACTACAAATCCATTCGTAACAAGGTTGGATACATGCCCGGTAAATTTTCGCTTTACCCTGATCTTACGATTGAAGAGAACCTGCAATTTTTTGCAACCATTTTTAATACAACTATCTCAGAAAATTATCACCTGATCAAAGACATCTACGAACAGATCGCACCGTTTAAAGATCGGCGTGCGGGAAAATTATCTGGCGGGATGAAGCAGAAATTGGCACTCTGTTGCGCATTGATCCATAAACCAACGGTTCTGTTCCTTGACGAACCAACTACGGGCGTTGATGCTGTATCAAGAAAAGAATTTTGGGTAATGTTGAAAGGATTGAAACAACAGGGTATCACCATACTTGTGTCCACTCCTTATATGGACGAAGCGAGCCGCTGTGACCGTGTGGCTTTGATACAGAAAGGAAAGATTTTGCAGATCAATACACCGGAAGGTGTAACACAACAGTTCGGCAGAAAATTGATGGCAGTAAAAGGGCCGGACATGCTCGGATTACTGAAGCAGTTAAAAAAAATAGAAGGCATACAGGATGCTTATCCATTCGGGGAATTTCATCATGTTGTTCTGAAGGAAGGAGTTGATACAATTATAGCGCCCTCCGGTGCAATTGTAAAAGAAGTAAAACCCGATATCGAAGATTGTTTCATCGCTTTAATGAAAGACCATGGATAACGAGAAAGCAATAACAGCAAAACAACTGACCAAACGCTTCGGCGATTTCACAGCTGTAGACGGTATTTCATTTGAAGTAGACAAGGGAGAAATTTTTGGTTTTCTTGGTGCCAACGGTGCAGGTAAAACAACGGCGATGCGAATGCTCTGCGGTCTGTCATTACCCAGTTCAGGTGAAGCAACCGTTGCAGGACTTGATGTATTCAAACAGAACGAGGCGATCAAAAAAAAGATAGGGTATATGAGCCAGAAATTTTCTTTATATGAGGATCTGACCGTAAAAGAGAATATCCGTTTTTATGGAGGTATTTATGGTAAAACAAATGTCTTTATTAAAGAAAAAACAGAACTTCTTTTGCAGCAGTTGCACATGGTAAATGAAGCAGGATCTCTTGTAAAATCACTCCCGCTTGGGTGGAAACAAAAACTTGCATTCTCTGTAGCGATTTTTCACGAGCCGGAAATTGTGTTCCTGGATGAACCCACAGGTGGAGTTGATCCGGTTACAAGAAGAGAGTTCTGGAACATGATCTATGAAGCTTCAGCAAAGGGCATTACCGTATTTGTTACCACTCACTATCTCGATGAAGCAGAATATTGTAACCGCGTGTCGATCATGGTGGATGGAAAAATTGAAGCACTGGACACGCCTTCTAGGTTGAAAGAACAATACAAAAGTGAAAGCATGGATGAGGTTTTTTTGCAACTCGCAAGAAAAGCAACCCGGTTGGAAGGATAAATTATTTCGAAAAATCATCGCATCAGTATGAAACAGTTTATAAGTTTTGTAAAAAAGGAATTCTACCATATTTTCCGTGACAGGAAAACGATGCTGATATTATTAGGTATGCCCATCGTACAGATAATCATCTTTGGTTTTGCCTTAACGAATGAAGTAAAGAATTCAAAATTTGCTGTGCTTGATCAATCACACGATATGGCTTCGGCAGCACTTATCCGGCAACTTGATGCAAGCCGTTATTTTGAATTGCAATCAAACCTTCATAGCTATACTGAAATCGCGGATGCCTTTAAAAAAGGAACAATAAAGCTCGTCATTGTAATACAACCTCATTTTAATGATGATTTGCTGCATCAAAATAAAGCGCAGGTACAACTGTTGGCAGATGCAAGTGATCCTAATGTATCCAATACGCTTGTCAATTATGCCAGCGCAATTATTAGGGACTACCAGGCACATCTTGTACAGGATATAAAACTGCCTTATACAATTAATACAGAAATTCGAATGTTGTATAATCCTCAACTAAAAGGTGCTTACAATTTTGTACCTGGTGTAATGGCAATGGTTTTGTTGCTGGTTTGTACGATGATGACGGCCATCACTATTGTAAAAGAAAAGGAAATGGGAACCATGGAGATCATGCTGGTATCGCCATTGCGGCCGCATCTTATCATTATTGCTAAAGCTGTTCCTTATCTTTTATTGTCGATAGTGAATATCATCAGCATTTTATTGCTCAGTGTATTTGTGCTGGATGTGCCCATAGCAGGAAGCCTGCCATTATTAATGGCGGAAAGCATATTATTTACGATTGTGTCCCTATCATTGGGATTGTTAATTTCTGCCGGTGTTGCATCACAGCAGACAGCCATGTTCGTTTCCTTAATAGGTATGTTCCTGCCCACCATTATGTTCAGTGGATTTATGTTCCCGATAGAAAATATGCCTAAACCGTTGCAGGTAATATCTAATGTTATTCCTGCCAAATGGTATTATATTATTGTAAGATCCGTTATGATCAAAGGAGTAGGGATTAAGGCGGTACTGAAAGAAACGCTGATTCTTTTAGGTATGATGGTTTTCTTTCTAGGCATGGCATTTAAACAATTTAAAATACGGCTGTCTTGAGAACATTGAAATTCATATTACAGAAAGAGTTCCGCCAGATTTTCCGTAACCCGGCTATTATACGAATGATCTTTATACTACCCATAGTACAGTTGATTATTCTTCCGATGGCTGCTGACTATGAAATCAAAAATATCCAGTTGGCAGTGACGGATCATGATCATTCTGTGTATTCTCAAAAACTGGTCAACAAAATAACTGCATCGGGATATTTCCATCTGGTAGATTATAACAGCAGTTACCAGCAATCATTTGAGGCAGTTGAAACGGATCGTGCAGATCTGATACTGGAAATACCACAGCATTTTGAGAAACAACTGGTACGTGAAGATGCCTCAACTGTTTTTATTGCTGTCAATGCAATTAATGGTGTAAAGGGAAACCTGGGAAGTGCTTATCTCCGTAATATCATATCGGATTATAACCGCGAAGTAAGAACAGCTTGGATCCAGTTGCCGAAATTCAACCAGCAGCCAACCATTGAAATCACCTCTTCCAATTGGTTTAATCCGCTGATGAATTATAAATATTTTATGGTTCCGGGGATACTTGTTTTGTTGCTGACTATCATCGGTATCAATCTGACAGCTATCAATATCGTAAGAGAAAAAGAAATGGGAACCATTGAACAAATCAATGTAACACCCATAAAAAAGTATCAGTTTATTCTTGGTAAACTGATTCCTTTCTGGATATTGGGATTGGTTGTAATGACATTGGGTTTTATTGTTTCGCGTGTGGTATACGGCATTGTTCCACTCGGTAGTTTTTTGACGATTTATATTTTTGCTGCTGTCTATTTATTAGCAGTTTTGGGGCTGGGGTTATTAATATCCACCTTCGCTGCCACGCAGCAGCAGGCAATGCTGATCTCTTTTTTTATCATGATGATCTTTGTACTTATGGGCGGCCTTTACACATCCATAGACAGTATGCCGGAATGGGCGCAATGGATTGCACGATTCAATCCAATTTCTTATTTTATTGAAGTAATGCGGATGGTGGTTTTAAAAGGCAGCGGTTTGGCCGACATCCGTCAGCAGTTGTTAATTGTTTCCGGTTTTGCGGTAGCAATAAATGGCTGGGCAATTTATAGTTATAGGAAAAGAAATTAATTTTTTTTGGTAGAAGATTTATTCTCTGATGCCGAATTTAAAAAGTTGTTGATGATAAGTTACTGACAAATAATATTAAACTACAAGGCTGCTATGCAATTTGTAAATCTTTTAGAAGTGATAAAAAGGAACAAGGCGTTCAATATTTATCACCTCATCTTTTTATAGAATAGCATCAGTAATTTTTAATACAAAAATTCCCGTGCCGGATAATTCACCCGGGTTAAGAGTTGATAAATCTACAGTAACATTAGTTCCCTTTTTTTGCCAGTTTATCTTTTTATTGCTTCCAACAATAGTGGCGTAAGATGTTGATGGTAAATTAACATCACGCAAAGTAAATTTTTTGATGAAATTGGGAAGAATGCAATAGAGGTCATGATTTTTCTGTGTAAAAAAACATTCTATATTGGCGGTATCTTTTTTTGGAACTACCATTCTGGCTATACTGTAGTCGGCCATAAAGTTTGCTTCTTTTTTTGTTAATCTGATTCCCTGGCTCCATTGGGCAGATTTCTTCCACGCTTCTGTTTCATAAATGGCCTCACCATTAACTCCTAACCAGTCGCCAATATCTGCCAGCCTTTGTTGCATGATAACGGGAATTCTTCCATCGGCTGTTGGGCCGATATCCAGTAATAAGTTGCCACCTCGGGAAACAATGTCACAAAGCATCAGAATTAAGTCATGGCTTGACTTATAATCAGTCAGTTGTTCATTGCGGTTATATCCGTAGGAGTGTCCAATACCCTGATTTTCCTCCCAGATAACATTGGCATCCATTCCACTACCGTATTCGGAAGTAGCGTAAGTACTAGCATTAACTCCCCGGGTATTTTTCCCCCATCTGTCATTAACAACAACTTCTTTACCTACAGGAGATTCATTGTAGAGCCAGGCAAGTAATTCAGTGCTTTTCCATGCAGAATCAGATAAATCCCATTCGCCATCCGAAAAAATTACGGAGGGCCTGTATTTCGTAACCAGATCTTTGAATTGCGGAATCATGTGTTCTGTAACATATCTTTTTTTATCGCTTAACCAAAGAGGGTTGTACCATTCATACAAAGAATAGTAATACCCCATTTTCATTCCTTTATTTCTGACTGCATTGGTGAGGTCGCCCAATAAATCTCGTTTAGGACTGCCAGTCACTGCATTCCATGGCCTTTGCCAGTGGTTGTCGGCCTCTGTACTGTTCCAAAGTGTATAACCTTCATGGTGCTTCGAAGTAAGTACTACATACTTAGCTCCCGAACGTTTAAATACTTCAGCCCATTGTTCGGGGTTAAATAAACTGGCTGTAAATTGTTGTTCAAATTGGGGATAGAGAAAACCAGGTCCGTAATTTTTTTCATGAAATGATTTGAAGTCTTTCTGGCCCTCGGCAATTCTTCTCCAGTACCATTCTGCATAACTGTAACCACTATTGGGAATTACCGGAGCAAAAGCAGGTACTGCATATACACCCCAATGGATAAAAATTCCAAATTTGTCTTGGTGGAACCAGTCGGGAATTTTTCGGGTATTCAATGAAGCCCAATTGGCTTGATAGGGTTGTGAATAGGAGGCTGTAGAAATAAGTAGCATTAGAAGGGGAAGCAATTTTCTCATAAAAATTGATTTGTACTTAAATATAGTTATTAATTTTTATTGGGATTGGTACAAAAAAATGAAACAAAAATGTTTATTTTTTTATGGACAATTCGGATTACTAAATCAGCGTAAACTTAACAAGTGGAAGATCCGCTAATGTAAACGGGTATCTGCTTAATGATTCCTGTAAGTTCTATTTTGGCTTTTATACTGCCTTTTCCAATACCTGTTCTAAAATGGCAAATGATTTTTTCTTATCTCACACTTATTTTATAATTAGTAAGATTCAATTCATTTTGGCTTTTGGCAATAGCTACTATTGTATAATAGTGGAGAGTGGCTTTTTTACAATGAAGCTAATGGCCAGGTGCAGGCATTGGGGAATGGGGTTGATTGTAATTTAAAGCTCCATGCATATTTTTGTAATAATGAAAAATGTTTTGGATAACCCTGTTTGGAATGCGCTTATTTCAGGAAATCGACACCTGGCAACCGGTTCGGATAAGGTAAAATTTTTTGATCCGGAAGTTTCCCCTTTTGCGGCGTTACTGGAAAACACCCATGAAAACTTTGGGGAGCTATATGAAAAACATAATTCGGATCAGCCGGTTTTTTTATGGTCGATGGAAGAATTATCTATTCCCAAAATATGGATGGTGGCGCATTGTATTCCCGGCTTTCAAATGGTGTATGAGAAACCAACTGTGGAGGCATACAAAACACAGGGCATTACTGCATTGACAGACAAGGATATTCCGGCAATGTTAGCACTAACGAAATTGACCAGGCCGGGCCCATTTGGTAACCGCACAATCGAATTTGGTAACTATGAAGGTATTTTTGAAAATGATAAGCTGGTAGCTATGACGGGTCAGCGTTTCCATCCGTGCGATTATATTGAAATCAGTGCGGTTTGCACACATCCGGATTACCTGGGCAATGGTTATGCCAGACAATTATTGTTATCGCAACTTTCACAAATACTCGATGCCGACGCTAAACCCCATCTTCATGTGCGGCAAGATAATGAACGTGCGATACAGGTATATCAGTCATTGGGATTTACGATAAGGATGCCGGTATATTTTTATTTGATTAAAAAGCAGGCATAGAAATATTGAATATAAAACAAACGTTTTTATGGCAGGTTTAAACAATTAGCAGTTCAGGGCGTTTTAGAACCTTTTTTTCAATGATTTTTCAACCCAGAATAGGTAATTTAGTGCTATGATTGATAGGCATCTATTGGAATGTATTATCAAAGTTATTTTTCATCAATAAAAATTATTATCATGGAAAAATTTGCATTATTAGCCAGAGTAGAAGCAAAACCCGGTAAAGAAAAGGTAGTGTCTGAATTTTTAAAAAATGCCTTACCACTGGCACAGGCAGAAAAAGATACTATTCGATGGTATGGGCTGCAGATAAACGAAAACACCTTTGGCATATTCGATACGTTTGAAACCGAAGAGGGGAGATCCGCGCATTTACAAGGCGAAATTGCAAAGGCAATAATGGCCAATGCTGCTGAATTATTTTCCAAAGATCCCGTAATCGAATTTGTAGATCTGCTTGCTGCTAAATAGCCGTTTACACCAAATTAGCCTGATATGACGTATGTAAAACTCCATATCATTCTTTATTTTTTTCAAGGGCCTTCAGCAATTTTATCAATACCTTATTTTGATTTTCAAGGTGTACAAGAATAGTTTCATTTTCAAGGGCTGCCTGTACATTAATTTTTAAATCTGCTTCGGCTCTTATATCTGAATGTTTCGACTGAATATTTTGCCCGAGCATAATAAGGGGCATTAAAAAAAGTTGAATCATATTAGACATGAACAGCCATAGAACAAATCCAGGAAAAGGATCAAAACGACTGGCTTTAGGCGCCAGGATATTCCAGCCTAACCAGCAAGCGGTCCAAACAAATATGATTAGAAAAAATCCCATACTTCCTACATGTTCAGTAATCCAAAGCGCTACTTTGGCTAAGAAGGAAGTCTTGTTTTGCGCTGATTCACTTTTTTTCAGAATTGATTTCCTTTTTTTCTTTAACTCTTCGATTGATATAATGGATACTTCTTCCATACAATAGTTTTTAGTAATTAGATAGGATTCGTTGTAAAATTAAAGCTACTAACCCGCGATATTTTAAACAGGAACGAAGGTATCATTATGTCTCATTTCATTTTCTAAATGTGAGAATAATACAATTGTTTACCGAAATTATGTAAGGTATTCGTGCTACATCTTTACACAATCCTTCTGTGGAAAAGGGAAAAGAAAAAGAATGTACCAGCCTGAGTAGATAGGGTTGTAATTTTTTAATGTAAGCTTTATATAAACTAATCCCGCCTCAGGTGAGGCGGGATTAGTTTATACTTACAGTTTTTACTCTTGTAGTCGAGCGAATAAATATGTAGCCAGATCAATTATCACTATCTGTATCTGGTGAAGACCATAGATCTTCCGGTTTTTCAGTCTGCGCTTCATTACTGGTTGGTGCCACATAAATGGTCTGGTGATAAAATTTAGTGGAAGGTTTTACTTCATTCAGTTTTTCCTGGAAAATATTAATGTAATTATTGTCTTTATTACTTTTTATGAATACATCTTTCAATTGGGTAAACAGGTCTAATGAAGTGGCCTCAAATACCTGCGTTTCCAGACTCAATAATTTAATATTGGCTTCAACAAACTGGTTCATTTCAGTATTGATGATGGTGCAATGTATATTACCCTTAACAATAGAATCTTTGCAAACATTTACCCTAAGACTGTAAACAGATCCTTCAAATTCACCTTCCACTTTGATATCGTTACAGATAATTACACCTTTAATAACACCAGTAGGCGTTATATGAATCGTTTTTTTACTGTAGAGAACGCCCTTGAAATTGCCATCCAATATGATATCGTTTTCAGAATCCAGTATACCTGAAATATTGGTGGAACTGGTAATGAATAACTTTTTTTCATCCTGTGCGCCCTGGTTTGAGAATGTTGAATTAGGATCATTCAGTAACTGCTCTCTGAATTTGTTCATAAGTAGAAATTTATGTGGTCAAGACAAATTTTTTTTATTGCGACTGAAAATTAACCCTTTCTGCTAATATTTGCGTAGTAGTTCTGTGTTTTTTTTGTCAAATGTCAAAACATAACGATGGTTTCATCCAGAAATGTTCATTAATAGGTATATTGAAGGCCCTATTCATCCCGAAATCCTGTCTATGATTTTTAATAAAAAATCTGAAGTCCCAGATGAAATGCTACCGGCGGTGCAGGTTGTATCCGGTGGTATTTATTTCGGCATTATTAAAACCGCTTCTCCAATAAGGATTGAGGGAGATTTTAAAGGGATTATTTTCTGCACCAATAAGGTAATCATAGACAAAAG
>JBBRHM010000101.1:0-13460 GCA_038222655.1 Chitinophagales bacterium
AGGTGGTCTTGTTAATTTTAATGATAACCTGCAACCTGTCATATATAAAAAAAACAATAGCACGCTTCAGTCCGCCATTGGTGATGTGGGAAGTTATCGTGTAAGCGGTTTAGCTTTTGATCAGAGCAACAATCTTTGGATCGGCAACTATGGGGCAGCGCAAAATTTACAGGTACGTAAAGCCGACGGAACATGGAAACCTTTTACCATCCCATTCTCACACCTCGAAAATGCCGTTAGCCAGATAGTAGTAGATGATAACAATCAATTATGGATAGTTAGCCCAAAAGATAATGGTGTGTTCTGTTATAATTACGGTCAGAGTGTTGACAATACGAGTGATGATAAATGGAAGTTTTACCGCCAAGGGGCTGGTAATGGTAATCTTCCCGGCAATAATGTTCTTTGTTTATTAAAAGAAAAAAATGGTTTTATCTGGGTGGGAACCGACCGTGGCATTGGCATCATTCAATGTATAGCTGATGTTTTCAGCGCTCAGGGTTGTGACGCTATATTACCGGTTGTACAGCAGGACCGATTTACAGGATTATTGTTTAAGGATGAAGTTGTACAATGCATGGCCGTAGATGGCGCAAACCGGAAATGGATAGGTACTAAAAATGGCGTATGGCTTATCACAGCGGATGGTGACAAAATAATTTATCGTTTTACAGCAGAGAATAGTCCTTTGTTAAGTAACGATATCAAAAAAATTACGGTAGATCCCACGACAGGTGAAGTCTTCATTGCAACCTTTAATGGTATCTGTAGTTTTAGAAGTACGGCAACCGAGGGCAGCAATTCAAATGATAGTATTTTGGTTTTTCCAAATCCTGTTCCGCCCGGCTATAATGGCACAATTGCTATTCGCGGATTGGTTGAGAATGCGCTGGTTAAGATTACAGAACTCAATGGCAGGTTGGTTTACCAGACAAGGTCGCTGGGTGGACAAGCTGTTTGGGATGGCCGTAATTACAAAGGTGATAAAATAGCCAGCGGTATTTATCTAATTATTATACGAGATGATAACGGTGCGGAAAAAATAGTGACCAAAGTGGTAATCACCTCAGAACGATGATCAATCATCAATCATTATCAACCTTTTTAATCGGTTTAAAAAAAGCGGCACGTTTAGGACCAGGAAAGGGAATATAATCTCCCTTGATTCCGTGCCATAATACCACATTGAATTCAAGATCTGGTACTGCATCTTCTTTGGTAAGATTAAATTTTTCGGAGCGCAATTGCCATTCATTCATAGCAGTGTTTCTCTCCTTCAGATCAACATTCACGGCTCTCACATTAAATGGTTTCAGATTTGCAGTAGTAGTAAAAGAACGCCACATAGGTTGTGCCGCAGCATCGTATTGGCTCATAGGGGGTATGCCCAGAATCAATTCAATTGTGCGCAGCATGGAAGAAGTAGAATACATAGTATGATCTACAAATCCACGTTTTACAAACCCTCCTGCCAGATAAGCCGGGCTCCTGTGAGCATCTACATGATCGGCTCCGTTTTGAGCATCATCTTCTAAAATAAAAACAGCCGTTTCTTTCCAGATGGAACTCTTACTGAGGTATTCTATAAACATACCAACAGCTAAATCATTATCCGCCACATGTGCAAAAGGAGTTGGACGGCCTTTACGTAAACCCTCAGTGTGATCATTTGGGAACCTGAGGCTGTTAAAACGGGGAACTTCATTGATGGCTAATAATGAATCAAAATCGCGCTTCCATTGCTGAAAACGGGTAGTGTCAGGCACTGTGCCATCAAAGCTTGTAAAATAAGGACAAAAATGATTTTTCAGCGCGGGGATATTCGGTTTATAGTTATCAGCAAATTCACCGTATGTGCGGTAACTCACATTTGCTTTTTTGCAATGATCCCAGATAAAGCCACCCTTGTTATTAGCAACCTCCCGGTTACCTTCTGAATCATAGCTGCCACCACGGCCACCATAACTGGTTACCCAGTTCTTTTCTAAAAAGTCTGTTGCATACGCACCTGTACTCCAATTATGCCCATCAGCACTCACTTCCCCGTCCACATAAAAATTATCGAGTAAAACAAATTCTTTTGCAAGTGCGTGCTGGTTGGGTGTAATCTTTTCACCAAATAAAACCAGTCGCGGATCTCCATTGCCTTCTTTAATATCTCCGAGTACCTGGTCGTAGGTTCTGTTTTCTTTGATTACATAAAAAACATACTTGATGGGTCCCTGTTCGCCTACTTTGCGTGGAATCGGATTACCTGCCTCACCCTGCGCCAGAAATTCTTTTACTTTATTGTAAGGGGTATTGCGATATACCACTTGTGAATACACACTTAATTGAGCATCCGTTGGTTCATCAATAATACTCATGGTACCTTTAAACAGGCCACCGATATATTGTACTTGTTTAGGCTTTTCCGGATCGCCCTGTTGGTAAACGACATCTTGTTTAGATCCGAAAGGATTGGGTCCGTAAAAATTAGCCATTGAGGAAAATCCTTTTCCGTTTGATACAAATATTTTTTTACCTATCACTTTTACATTCGTAGGATACCAGCCTACAGGAATAAACCCTTTGCTCTTGCTCTGGCCTGGCGTTGACACATCAAATACCGCTAAACAATTATTATCGGCATTGGCGATATACAATGTTTTTTCATTGCTGCTTAATGCAAGACCATTAGTGGTTGAACCATTAGGTGCATCGGGATAAAGGGCAACATTGAGTGTTTCAATCACTTTACGCTGTGCTACATTTATAATAGATACTGAATTATCATTGGCGTTCGCAACAAATAAATATTTACCATTAGCGGATAAACATAACTCATTGGGATTATCGCCAACGGTTATTTCTGCCGTGATATTCTTTTTTTCAGTATTAAATACATACACTTTATCACAGCCCCAGCAACTGATATATAATTCCTTTTTGTCGGGAGATAGAACACACGCATACGCTTCTCCCCCCAGGCTAAACTGTTCCGCGGACGTTTTTGTTTTCAGGTCAACGAGGTACAACATTTTATTGTCTTTGGTAACTGCATATATTAACTGTTTTGCATCGTCTATGGCAATACCTGCGGGTGCAATTTTATTGGGCCACTTTTTCCCCAGCAGAAAGCTGTCCTGTAATACCAGTTTTTTATTTTTGATTCCATATTCCAGTATCCAATTATCGTTGCCACCTGAAGCATATAATTTTTTTTCATCACCACTAAACTGTAAACCATACCAGCTTTTAGGAATAACCATATTATCGAGTACCGTTTCTGTTACCGGATCTATTAATTGGATACTCTGTACACTTTGACCGTTATTGGTAACCGCTATTAATTTTTTGGAATGACTAACGGCAATATTCAAAGGCAGGTCTCCTAACGGGAAACTGCGCCCTACCGGTGTTAATGCCCAACCATTGGGAAGCATTACTTTTTTAGATTCAACCTGTTGTATAGTTTGCGAAAAACCTGTGGCATAGTTTACTATGCACAATGTAAGGAGGATCAGTTTTCTCATATAGCCTGATTTATTTGATGAAGCTAAGATACTAACCGTTAAACGGAAAAGGGACGAACTACAATTATTTAATACAGTTTTTATTCAACGCAGGTCCGGAAAAGACAAACTCAGGAGTAGCTTCCCGTATATGAAAGCAGGTAATATTTATTGTTTGCCTAATTCATAACTGCGGGCTATTTTAAATTTTTGCATGCCGGGTCTTTCCCCTGACACCACCCTGTATTGTATCTGGCGCATGATGCCGGTAGGTTTTATATTAGCCGTATCTATCGTAGAATAGATAGGGAAGCGCCGCATTAATGTTCCTTCCATTAAAGAGTATTCATCATTTCCTTCATACCCTGTTCTTAATTTCATCTCATCAACAATATCGGGAAAATAAATCGGAACAAATCCCTGGTTTTTATCAGAGCTGATACCCACAACCGTTCCTTTATTTTTGGTGCCCCCATTGTATACATAGATTACGAGGTCGGGGAAACCATCATTGTTAAGGTCGTCCACTTCCGCTCTTGTAACCCTGCCTTTTACATCTATGGTTACTTCGCGTGCTGTATTTTCAAATCCAATAGGATTAATGGTTACACTATTTTTGTCAATGGCTTTATTTGTGCAAAAAACACGATAGCCGGCTTTTCCCACTTTCATGGAACTATCAAATCTTTTTACCTGTGCATTCGTAACTGATGCAGTTAGTATCATTGTCAACGCTAAAAATAACTTTCTGCTCATTTCCTTTGGTTTTAAAAAAATCTTTTGCCTGGTAGGGGTTCAAGGTAAAAATAATTTTTTACTACGCTTGATTTAAAATCCACCCTACATATTCCTGCGATATTGACCGCCAACTTCATACAACGCATGGGTGATCTGACCCAGGGAACAGTACTTAACAGATTCCATCAGTTCTGCAAAAAGATTTTCGTTATTGATCGCCACTTCCTTTAGTCTTTGCAAAACCTCTTCGCTTTTTCCTTCATTTCGTTTCCAGAAAGCGTGTAGATTCTGTATCTGCTGTTCTTTCTCTTCCGAAGTGCTTCGAATGACTTCTCCCGGTAAAATAGTTGGACTGCCTTTTTTATTAAGAAATGTATTAACACCTATTAATGGTAGTTCCCCCGTATGTTTTAATGTTTCGTAATATAAACTCTCTTCCTGAATCTTATTACGCTGGTACATCCTTTCCATGGCACCCAGTACACCACCGCGTTCTGTTATGCGGTCAAACTCTGCCAATACGGCTTCTTCAACAAGATCAGTCAATTCTTCCAGTGCAAAACTTCCCTGTATAAAATTCTCAGTAACGGCCGTTCCCAGTTCGCGGTTGATGATTAATTGTATGGCCATTGCCCTGCGTACACTTTCTTCCGTGGGTGTGGTGATGGCTTCATCATATGCATTTGTGTGAAGACTGTTGCAGTTATCATAGATAGCATACAATGCCTGCAAGGTGGTTCTGATATCATTGAAATCAATTTCCTGTGCATGCAAACTGCGACCACTGGTTTGAATATGGTATTTCAATTTCTGC
The DNA here is from genome assembly GCA_038222655.1 of Chitinophagales bacterium. Classification (GTDB taxonomy): domain Bacteria; phylum Bacteroidota; class Bacteroidia; order Chitinophagales; family Chitinophagaceae; genus Sediminibacterium. Next base: position 5,047 of record JBBRHM010000101.1, read on the forward strand.
GAACGTTCATTACCCTTGTATTTATGCTTCATCGCTTTTGCCCATATGCGCCGGGCCACGCGGCCGATTACACTATATTCCGGGTCCATACCATTACTGAAGAAAAAGGAAAGATTGGGTGCAAAATCATCAATATGCATACCGCGACTCAGGTAATATTCAACATAGGTAAATCCATTGGAAAGTGTAAAAGCTAACTGTGTAACCGGGTTGGCACCGGCTTCTGCAATATGGTAACCACTGATGCTAACACTATAAAAATTGCGCACTTTCTGTTCTATAAAATATGCCTGCACATCACCCATCAGCTTAAGGGCAAACTCGGTTGAGAAGATGCAGGTATTCTGGGCCTGGTCCTCTTTCAGAATATCTGCCTGCACCGTACCCCGTACCTGCGCTAAAGCGTGGGCTTTGATTTTTTCATATACTTCTTCGGGCAATACTTCATCGCCACTTATACCAAGTAATTGTAAACCCAGTCCATTATTGCCTTCCGGCAAACGTTCAGGTGATGCAGGATTATAATAAACAGGTAAAGGAGCATGCGCAAACTTTTGCCGGATATAGGCATTTACCCGTGGCCACTCATCATTTTCAGTAATCCATTTTTCACATAACTGGTCGATTGCAGTGTTCATAAAAAATGCAAGCAGCATGGGCGCAGGGCCGTTAATGGTCATACTTACCGATGTCTTGGGATCGCAGAGATCAAAACCACTGTATAACTTTTTGGCGTCATCCACAGTGGCAATACTTACACCACTATTACCCACCTTACCATAAATATCTGGGCGGGGATCGGGATCCTCACCATATAAAGTAACACTATCGAAAGCTGTAGAAAGCCTGATAGCAGGCTGTGCCAGCGAAACATAGTGAAACCGTTTATTAGTTCTTTCCGGCCCACCTTCCCCGGCAAACATGCGCGTGGGATCTTCACCCTGGCGTTTTAATTCGAACACACCAGATGTGTATGGAAATTCTCCCGGCACATTTTCCTGCAATTGCCAGCGCAAAATATCACCCCAGTCTTTATAGCGCGGCAATACCAGTTTCGGTATGCGCGTACCACTGAGTGAGGTAACCGTTAAGGATTGTTTGATCACTTTACCACGAACATGGTATTCAAAAAAATCGGCTGTATATTTTGCAACGAGGGCGGGCCATTGATCGACGAGCTTTTTACATTCGGGATGTAATCTTTTTTCGAAATGATCTTTTATATTACGCAGCGTGTTTTCGTTCTCTTCTTTAGTAAGAGCAGATATTGAACCGAGTGCCTGCATCGTACCATTGATTTGATAAAGTCTGGAAGCAATAGCACTTTGTTCTGATACCCATGCATCGTAGCTTCTGTTATTTTCTGTTATTTCAGATAAATAACGAACACGTTTAGGCGGAATGATCTGTGATTTGGTAGTGGTTGAATCAGTATTATTATTTTCACTGTTTTTTGAATCAGCGGAAAATACGACCCCACATTTGGTTTCAACAGCCATCATTACTTTTTCAAATAAATGATTTATGCCTGCATCATTAAACTGTGCGGCGATAGTACCTATAACCGGCAGTTCTTCATCTTTGGCGGACCATAGATTATGATTTCTTTTATATTGTTTTCTAACATCATGCAGTGCATCCAATGCACCGGCTTTATCAAATTTATTAATGCACACCACATCTGCATAATCCAGCATATTGATCTTCTCTAACTGAGATGCAGCGCCATATTCCGGCGTCATTACATATAAACTAACATCACAAAAATCCAGGATAGAGGCATCGCTTTGTCCAACCCCTGCCGATTCAAGAATGATAAAATCAAAGCCCGTTGCTTTACAAATATCTATCGCATCCTGTACATGTGCACTCAGCGCTGTATTATCATCGCGTGTAGCAAGGCTTCGCATATAGGCCCGTCCATGGGAAATGGCATTCATCCGTATCCTGTCGCCCAGTAAAGCGCCACCCGTTTTTTTCTTGGAAGGATCAACAGAAATTACAGCTATGGTTTTATCAATATAACTATGCAGATACCTTCGAACAATTTCATCAGTAACCGAACTCTTCCCTGCCCCTCCGGTTCCTGTAATTCCTAACACAGGGGTTTGCAGGTTTGGTGGAGTTTGGAGTTTGGAGTTTGGAGTTTGCTTTTTTGTAACCGACGTCTGTGGTCGGTCGTCGGTAATCTCCACTCCATTCTCAGCATTGGTAATCTGCCTGGCAACTTTGCGTACATCTTTTACCTCGCCAAGTGTCATGGGTTTTTTATATTCTCCATTTCCGTTAAGGCTATAATCACATTGTCTGATCACATCTTCTATCATTCCCTCCAGGCCCATGTGTCTTCCATCATCCGGGCTATAAATTCTTGTGATCCCATAACTGTGAAGGGCCCTGATCTCTTCAGGCAAAATGGTTCCACCGCCACCGCCAAATATTTTAATATGCCCGCAGCCATTCTGCTCCAGCAAATCCTTCATGTATTTAAAGAACTCAACATGTCCTCCCTGGTAACTGGTAATGGCAATACCCTGTACATCTTCCTCGATAGCACATTCAACAATTTCTAACACGCTGCGGTTATGACCCAGATGAATAATTTCTGCTCCCTTGGCCTGTAATATGCGACGCATGATATTAATGGCAGCATCATGGCCATCAAATAAACTGGCCGCTGTTACGATTCGAACTTTATGCTGGGGTGTATAGGACATGCAATCAATTTAAACTCAAACGCAAAATTACGGCTTTGCCTGCAATGGTTAACAACTGTTAGCTTTTAAAGTTGCGGTTCATTTACTCTTAAAAGTCATTACTTTCAAAGTTGAAAAATATTTTATGGCATTTGAAGTCAGCGTAAATGAACAGGCAGAACATCCTGTTATTACTTTAAGAGATACGGTTACCGGTTCAGAAGCGGAGATTTATAGTTTTGGCGCCATGCTGAATGGATTCAGGGTAACTGTAAAAGAAGAGTTATGTAATGTGGTTGATGGATTCCTTTCTGTAGATGACGCAAAAAAAAATATACTGAACGGTTTTAAAAGTGCAAAGCTCAGCCCCTTTGTCTGCAGAATGCGGAAAGGAAGCTACTTGTTTGCCGGCAAAACCTACCAGGTACAGAAACACTACCTGGGGGAACATGCGATACACGGGTTGATTTTTGACAGTGTATATTCTATCACTGATACGGAAAGCGATTCAACCAAAGCGGCTGTAACCCTGGAACATTTATACACAGGAACTGATCAAGGATTTCCCTTCCAGTATCATATTACGGTTAACTGGAAGCTGGAAGCTGGTAACAGGCTGTCTGTAGCTACTTCCGTATCGCATTACCATGCTGAACCCATTCCTTTTGCTGATGGATGGCATCCCTATTTTACATTAGGTGGTGAGGTGGATAGCTGGAAATTGCAATTCAACAGCCACACCCAATTAGTATATGATGAAGATTTATTACCTACCGGTGAAAAAATTACGGATACAAGATTCGAAAAAAGCGCTTCATTACAGGGTATCAGCCTGGATAATTCTTTCGAATTTGATGAAAATCCGTCCCGTTGTATTTTAAGTAATGATGGGCTCAGGCTAATTATTGAACCGGATAAAACCTACCCTATTTTACAAGTGTATACCCCTCCATCCCGAAAAAGTATTGCGATTGAAAATTTAACCGGCGCACCGGATAATTTTAATAACGAGCTGCACCTGCTCTGGTTGCCACCCGGCGAAATAAAAACATTCATTACGCGGTACCAGATTGAAATATTATAGATCTACAACGGCTATTACGCTGATCTCTACATTTACACCCCTCGGTAATCCTTTAATGGCAACCGTTTCACGTGCAGGATGATCACTTGTAAAATAAGAGGCATAGATTTCGTTCACTTTGGCAAACAGGCTCATATCACTAAGAAAAATCGTGGTTTTTACAACATGCTCAAAACTAAGATGGGCCTCTTCTAAAATAGCTGCCAGGTTCTTCATTACCTGGTTTGTTTCGGCATCAATACTGCTGATTTCCAGTTCCCCCGTACCGGCTATGAATGCTACCTGCCCGCTGATAAAAACCAACCCGTTTGCTTTTATCGCCTGGTTATAGGGGCCGATGGGTGCCGGGGCCTTGTCTGTGTTAATGATCTGCTTTGCCATACAATTGTTTTAATCGTCAGCAAATTGCTGTATTTCTATCAACCTGCCAACCTAAATTTGCCGACTGATACCTGTACATGAAAATAGTGATTAAAGCTGATGCCCGACAAAAAGAAGCAATTCTGTTAAAAGGAATTCCTGCAGATGTTATGGCAACATGGTTAGCCGGTGAAAAAACAATTCCTCCGGCAGATGTTTATTTTGACCTGCTTTTTGAAGAAGAAGGGCCTGCTTTTGCACCCATCACTTTTAAGCCGGTGTTTGTGAATGAAGTGATCAAGACATGTGCGGATTTACCCGCCAACTATATCCGCTTCAATGGGTGGAACAGCTTTCTGCAAAGAGACATCATAGAGATGGCCGGAGCAACGGAAATAATTACCACGGCTTCACGGATTCTTGACAAAATGTTATGGAAATACCAGGTTGTAGCAGACATTCCGGGTATGATATCAGCAAGGGTGATAGCCATGATCATCAATGAAGCCTATTTTGGATTAGGTGATGAAATCAGCACCAAAAAAGAGATCGATACCGCTATGAAATTGGGAACCAATTATCCCTATGGTCCCTTTGAATGGGGAGAAAAAATCGGCCTACACAAAATATATGATCTCTTACAAACCCTGTACAAACAGGATAGACGCTACGCTGTTGCTCCGGAATTGGAAAAAGAAATTATGCTCCATATAAGTAACCCCATAAAAAAATAAACATTCATGTCCCTGCTTCTTAACATAGATACTGCTACAGAACATGCCAGCATTTGCCTTAGTGAGGGAGAAAAAATAATAGGATTAATTGAAAGCACAGAACAGAAAAATCATGCATCTTTTGCTCAACCGGCCATACAACAACTTATAGAGCAGGCGGGTATTACACTGAAAGATATAAATGCTATAGCCGTTACATCAGGACCTGGCAGCTATACCGGACTGCGTGTTGGCCTGGCATCTGCCAAAGGCATTTGTTATGCTTTACAAAAACCACTGATACTCGTAAACACCTTGGAAGTTATGGCGCAGTCGGTTCTTACGCATTACCATTCAAACAAGGAAATACTGAAAGACTTAACAAGTATCTGCCCGTTGATAGATGCCAGAAGAATGGAGGTGTTTACGGCGGCATATGACATCTCCCTGCAGGAAATTAAAGCGCCACACGCGCTTCTTCTTGATCCGCTTTCTTTCTCTTCCTTACTCAGTAACGGTGTCATTTTTACGGGTAGCGGCCGTCAAAAACTAGAGGCCCTGATTCCTGGTACCAATGCCATTTTTAGTGATATTCAACATAATGCTACCCATTTGGCCAGCAGGGCCCTTATCAGCTACAAGTCAGGCCGTTTCGCCGATCTGGCCTACAGTGAACCCCTTTATGTAAAGGAATTCTTCGATACATCCCGCAAACCCTGAAATAAACCGGTAAAAACATTCATAAATTTTATACTATGAACCCAAAACATTGTATAACTTTATAGGTACAATCTTAGTTTTTTAACCCCCCGTTTAACTTTTATTGTCATGACTCAAACCCTACAGGCCGTTATATTACTGAATGGAAAAACCCAGATTAAGGTTGATTTTTTACACACTAAAAAAGCTTCTCTTATTCTAAGATCCATTAACCATAAGCTTCGCCAGCAAATTATTAAATTATTGGATGAACACCAGAAGATGACAGTTACTGAAATCTACGTGAAACTCAGGCTGGAACAATCGGTTGCTTCGCAACACCTGGCTATTTTGCGCCGGGCGGGCATTGTGAGTACCTCGCGGGATGGCAAATTCATTTTTTATTCTGTTAATTACAACCGCCTTGCTGAAGTGGTTCAGTTTGTAGAAACACTGGTAGGTTGACAGCTTTTGTGACAATTTCGGTTTATTTCCCGGCCCATACTTCATTTGGCCTGAAGCTTGCCATTATCTTTGCTTAAAACAGGAATATATGTTTATAGAGCAATTATATACGGGTTGCATCAGTGAAGCGGCTTATTATATCGAAAGCGAAGGCATTGCCGCAGTTATTGATCCCTTACGTGATATTGAAGAATACCTGCAGCTGGCAAAGGAAAGAAATGCTAAAATCAAATACATTTTTGAAACCCATTTTCATGCGGATTTTGTAAGCGGTCACCTTGATCTTGCTGCTGCAACCGGCGCCACTATTGTATTTGGGCCGGGCACAGTTACCAATTTTCCTGTACGTGTGGCTAAAGATGGTGAAACGTTTGACATTGGAAAATTACAAGTGTCTGTTCTGCATACCCCCGGACATACCCTCGAAAGCAGTTGTTATTTACTAAAAAATGAAGAAGGAAAGGACCACGCAGTATTTACCGGTGATACCTTATTCGTGGGTGATGTAGGCCGTCCTGATCTTGCACAAAAAACAAATGAAACAACGATGGAAGATCTTGCGGGTATGATGTATGAAAGCCTGCAGCATAAAATTGTTCCGCTCGAAGATGATGTGGTTGTATATCCTGCACATGGTGCCGGCAGCAGTTGTGGTAAAAATCTTGGGGCAGAAACTTTCAGCACTATTGGCGAACAAAAGAAAACCAATTATGCTTTGCAGCCACAATCCAAAGAAGATTTTATTAAAGCAGTTACAGAAGGACTTGCCGCACCGCCTCAATATTTTCCTATCAATGCAAAGTTCAATAAAGAAGGCTATGCCAGCCTGGAAGCCTTGATTGAAAAGGGTCTTAAGCCCTTAAGTATACCAGCATTTAAAGAACTTATACAAAATGATGATGTGATCATACTCGACACAAGAACCTCATCTTTGTTTCCCCAGGGTTTTGTGCCCGGTTCGGTGAGCATTGGCCTGGATGGCCGTTTTGCTGAATGGGCAGGAAGCCTGCTTCCATTTGATAAAACGATGGTACTGGTAACAGAGACGGGTAAAGAAAAAGAAAGTATTGTGCGACTCGCAAGAGTGGGTTTTGAAAAGATAGAAGGTTATCTCGCCGGAAGCTATGATGCATGGTTACGCGCAGGCGAAAAAATAGATATGATTATTGATGTGGAAGCCGATGAACTGGCCATGGATATTCCTTTTGATCCAAACATAGTGATTGTGGATGTAAGAAAGGAACCGGAGTTTGCGGATGGACATATCAAAGAAGCTATCAATATACCTCTGACAGATATGACCGATCCCGCAAGCCTCGCCAACCTGGATGATCATCACAATATTTATGTGCATTGTGTAGGCGGATACCGCAGCGTGATTGCTTTATCACTGATTAAAAGACAGGGGTTTCATAATCTCCGCAATGTATTAGGGGGATGGACCACCATTAAAGAAATGACAGATAAATTTGAAATAGAAAAAAGTGTGGATGTGTTGAATTGATTTGTAATGGCATTCACAATCATTAGAGAAGCTTATCAGTGTCTCGTTCTTTTACCACCAGATGGCCATATTTTTCTTTCTCAAATTCCCATTTCCAACGCCGGTGGCTCCATAAATAATTAGCAGGTTTGGAACGGATGGATTTTTCAACAAAGCTGGCAAACAATTGCGTGAGTTCGCCCTTTTCAAAACTACGTGGAGCAGTGGTAGCGATTTCCATTTGCGTATGGTAATGCCCCCGTTTTGTTTTATAAAAATGCCCGAACACAACAGGTATATTATTGAGTTTAGCCCCTTTCTCCGGACCGGTAACAAAAGGGGTTAATCGGTTAAAAAAAAATACCCAATGGGCAGCCATTGGATTACCCGGGTTCTGGTCGGCAGCAAGCCCTAAACCATAACGTCCTTTTACATACTGATGAAATTTTGTTTTAAAGTCAATAGCAGGAACCAGTGTGGCTCCGTAGCGGCTGCGTAGTTTTCGCATGATCCGGTCAAATACTTTATTAGAGATGGGCATATATACCGCTATAAATGGAAACTTTCCGTAGCGAGACTCTCCTAGGTTAACAAATTCCCAGTTAAAAAAATGGCCCGCCTGTAATTGAACATTGATACCTGCTTCATATAAAGGCTCCAGTATTTCATTGTTGGAAGTATAACGTTTTGCAAATGACTTGTCACTAAGTGATAGCAGTTTGATGGTTTCAACAAAGGTATCGGTAAAGTTGTGATAGAATTCTTTGGCAATTACTGTTCTTTCAGCATCGGTTTTTTCAGGAAAAGCAATTGTCAGGTTTTGTTGCACAACTACTCTACGATACTTTGATACATAATATAATATCGCACAGATACCATCACTTAGCCCATATAACAGCCACCACGGTAATAAG
>JBBRHM010000102.1:0-13420 GCA_038222655.1 Chitinophagales bacterium
ACCGTTATGCCAAATCCAAGCAGCAGTTACTTCTCAATCAAACTGGAAAGCAAATTTGCAACACCTGTTAGCCTGAAAGTGATGGATGCAACCGGCAGAGTAGTAGATGTGAAATCTAATATCAATGCTAATAGTACAATACAGATTGGTCACAGCTATTTTAGCGGCACTTACTATGCTGAAATGATACAAGGTACCCAGCGAAAAGTGGTACAATTGATGAAGACAAGATAAATAAGTAACGAGAATAATGAAATGGCCTGCTCTTAATTAGGAGCAGGCCTTTTCATTTATAACCATGCTTCACGACTTTGCGGCAAAACTTTCATCGTAATGGCGTAAAGTTTCGCAGAGCCTGGCCTGCCGATTTTAACACTGCCCGGAATGAGGCCTTAGTATATTTGCATTAGTGTTATTTGACAAAATGTTAAAACAATCTCGTTTTCTTTCACATCCGTAAGGCACTTGATCTACGTACGTCTATAAAGCAAATTATATACTATGCCCTATTCACGCAAATACCCTTTATTAATATTACTCGCAATGGGCATACTAAGCCTGCATTGCGGATTGGCACAAGTAAAGTCTAAAAAATTTCCGGAACCTACTATTGCTTCTGCTAAAACAGTGTATCCAATTCAATTAACGGAGAATGAATGGAAAAGTCGCTTAACCGCCGATCAGTTTTATATACTCAGAAAGGAAGGAACTGAAAGAGCCGGCACAGGTAAGTATGACCATTTTTATGAAAAAGGCACCTACTATTCGGCAGCCACCTTACAGCCTTTGTTTAGTTCTGAAACCAAGTTCAATTCAGGAACAGGATGGCCCAGCTTTTATGCACCCATAACCCCTGATGCAGTGGTACTTGTAAAAGATAATAGCTATGGCGAAACCCGTGTTGCAGTAGTTGACAGTAAAAGCGGCTCTCATCTCGGTCATGTATTCGATGATGGCCCTTCACCAACAGGTAAAAGATATTGCATGAACTCCGCAGCACTCATTTTCGTTCCTGAAGGCGGCAAACCACCAACGGCTTCTAAAAATAAATAAATAAAAACTTTTCCCTAAGAGAAAGACAAAAGTAAGAAGGGTGAAAAAGATAAGGAGGGTTGCTTCTTTTCTTTTGTCTTTCTCTTATTGAAAATATTGCTTAGATACCCTTACAAATAATAAACGAATGAAATCTATCCTTACAGTTATAACCGTACTTCTTTTTGCATCTTCTGTTCAATCGCAGTCACTAAAAATTCCTTTGCCCGAAAAACAAAAACCCTCCGCAAATGAGGCAGTGGCCACTTTTGCCGAAGGTTGTTTCTGGCATGCTGAGATAGTGTTCCAGAGTCTTGTGGGTGTGAGGGATGCTATATCCGGCTATTCCGGCGGTAACGACAAACATCCTGATTATGAAAAAGTATGTTCCGGAACTACGGGTCATGCAGAAGCAGTGCAGGTGTATTACGACCCTTCAAAAATTTCATACGAAACACTTGTGGTCGCCTTCTTTGCAAGTATGGACCCTACTGAATTAAACAGGCAGGGTAATGACCAGGGAACGCAATATCGCTCAGCTGCTTTCTATCGGAACCAAAAAGAAAAGCAGGTGCTTGAGGCTGAAATCAAAAAAGTGCAGGGTAAATACAAACAGAAAATTGTAACAGAGGTTTCTCCTTTTACACAATTTTATACTGCAGAAGATTATCACCAGGAATACATTCATTACCATCCTTCTAACGGGTATGTGGCCAATGTGTCTATTCCCGATTTTATGGAATTTAAAAAGAACTTCAAAGGAAATTTTAAATACTGATCATTTGTAATTGATCAGCAAGTTTTAAACCCTTGCAACCTTCTGGATTCATAACCGGATGGCAGGTTGCAGGGGTTTTGCTATTGTATCCGTTGAAACTTCTGAAAAACTTATGGTAGTATCTTGATTTTCTTACGCGGGCTATTTTTTGATTAGCCAGTAATGCACACAATAGTTTGAAAAGAAAAGATGCTGGATTATTAGTTGGTTGTGCAATGCAAAAATTATTTAACCACGGAAGTATTATAATATTTCATTAAGGCGGTCCAGCCTATTTCACCCGTAAAGGAAAGATTTCTATCCTGAGCTCGCTTGATCATTTGATCATAAGCAGCAGAAAGCAGTGGGGTAGTTTTAAAATACATATCAAAGGCTTGCCTGTTCAATTGCACTTCCATGGGTTTACCGTTATTGTAAGCAAGATTTAAGAGCGTATAAGTAGGTTGATAAATTCCTGAACTGCTTTTGAGAAAAGTTTTCGTAAAAGTCAGCGCACCTTCAGACAGGTTAGCACTAAACGATACAACTTCTCCATATTTACCAATGTCGGTAGCTGCAGGCTTTTGGGGTGCCTGTGCCTTTACAAGTGTAAGAGCAAAAATAGAAATACACAATAAGTACCAAGGTTTCATACATATATATAGCCAAAAACCAAGCCACTTATGAGTTTTAGCTTATAAATAAAAAGTCAGTCTCTTGTATTTTCACGTATTGTATAGCAAACTTTAGCTGGAAGCCAGCTTTTATTGGGTTTAGCAGGTAATTGATAGCTGTGGAAATCGAAATAATTTTTTCTTGCGAATACCTGAAAAACTTAAAATAGAGTTATCAACTGGGTTAATATGAAAAAAGCTGTGTACTATATTACCCTATTTGGTCAGTTCACGCTTTCATATGATTAATTTTCTCTCTCCGTTACCTTCACCCAATCCACCAGCATCCTGCTTTCATTATTTTTAATTTTGTCAACAGTAGCTTGCGGCATTCCATTGTAGGGCTGTTTGGCTCCATTTATTTTTACAGGGTAAGCTCCGCCTAATGCAAAATTTAAAATGAGAAACTTATTATTATCAAATGCCCACTTGCCATAATGTTCTGCCATGGGCCGCGTTACACGGAACATGGGAATATTATCATACTTAAAAACAAGACTGTCGGGCGCCCAGTCAACAGAATAAATATGCCAGTTCGTAACATCGTTACCGGAAGGGAAATATAAACGGTTTACAAAAGGTGTTTCACCGCTATAACCGGGGCCATGAACAGCGGCACTGGCCCAGTCTTTTTCACCTACATATTCCAGAACATCTATTTCTCCGGTATCGGGCCAGCGGCCCGTGCCGAGTATCCACCAGGCCGGCCAAAGGCCAGCGCCTTCGGTTAATTTAATACGCGCCGAAGCGGTACCATATGTAAATTCTACCTTATTGCGTGAGTCGATGCGACCAGAAATAAAATCAAAATGCTTACCATCCTTTGTTACAAAGCCAGGTGCATAGCGGGGTTGTAATACCAACGCTCCATTTTGTGCGCCTTCTGCTTCCGGGCCATGTGCCAGATAGAGGGTGGCTGAAGAATCTACATAAGCCTGCTGCTCATTATTTACATGAAAGCCCGTTACCTGTACGTTCCATTTGGACCTGTCTAATACTTCACCAGAAAAATCATCAAAGAAAATAACTTTACCATTATTTTTTCCTGACAAACTTTTCTTAACGGGTGCGCATTGCATACATGCAATGCAGCTTATAAATAAGTAAGAATAAATAAACCTTGAACGCTTGTATGGTGGCATACCGGAAACTATTTAGGCCGCTAATATAGTTAACCTGTTATTTTCCCAAATGATTAAAGGGTAAGTCAGATCATTGCTTTGAAAAATGTTCCTTAACAAAAGCGGCTTGCTGGTTATCTGTCATTTTATCGGTCTGTTTGGTTTCAATGACCACTTTTTCAAAATGATGATCTTCCCGTAACATATTGAAGAGTTCCAGTTTTGCATCGGTTGGACCGAAAAGAAGCACTTCGTCGTATTGTATAATAATCTCGCTTAATTTTTTGTAATAGTCTGATTGGGCATGTTGCTCTTTATTATGAACCGTTTTTTCATGAGGGCCCATGTCCAGGCTTTTTGCAGGAAGCTCAATTTTAGAAACCTTTTCTTTTTCTTCAGATCCCTCTTTTGTAAACTCAATTACATGTGCATTGGCATGATCCATCCAGATGCCTAATTGTTTGTCTGTTTTCATAATGTGTTCTTTTTTTAAAGATGAACTATTCTGTATCCAATCAATAAAAAAGGTCAAAAAAAGTGTGAATTATGCAATTTTTTCCCCCGCATATGTAAAATTCGTGATAGAAATTAGCCCCATCTTCACGTTTTATCACTAAGAGCATTTTTTTATCTCTTTTGTTTTATTAAAATCTACTTTATCTGCCAAAACAGTAAACAAACATGATTTCAGATAAAGTTTAACAAAATAAAATCCTTTTTTTTCAAGGTTTCGTAAGTAAGGTGGATTTAGAACAAAAATCCCCATCATTTGTATTTGTAAATTTTAAAATGTATATATGAAGACACATTTACCAAAGTTATTTCTAGTACTACTGGGAGTCGCTTTTAATATGCATGCTCAGGCGCAGGTTCTGCCCCTTCGTCCGATTACCACTGCAGTACCCTTTTTGCGGGTTGCTCCTGATGCACGTGCCGCAGGTATGGGTGATGTGGGGATTGCCACAAACCCCGATGAGTTTTCCCTGTTTTATAACATGGGTAAAGTTGTATTTAACGACAAAAAATCGGGATTGGGTATTAATTACACCCCTTTTTTAAGAGAACTTGGTTTACGCGATGTATATATGATGGCGGCTTCCGGCTATTATAAATTAGACGACGAGCAGGCCATTACAGGCGGTGTGCGGTATTACAGTCATGGAACCGCCCAGTTTACAGATGATGTAGGTAATAACCTTAATACTTTTAAACCCAGCGACCTTGCGCTTGAAGCTGGCTATTCAAGGAAGATCAGCAGCAAAAGCGGTATTGGTGTATCTCTGCGTTATATCAATTCCAAAATATCAAATTCTACAGATAGCAAAGCAGGTAGTTCTGTTGCAGCGGATATTGGTTTTTTCTCCAATCACAAAAATGCAATGGGCCAGGGATGGAACTATGGTATTGCCATCACTAATCTTGGTGCTAAAATCGGTTATACCAACAGTGCACAACAAAAAGATTATTTACCCGCCAATCTTGGTGTAGGTGTAGGGTACACGGCTATTATTAATGAAGATAATAAAGTAAGCTTTGGTCTCGACATTAATAAGCTAATGGTTCCTACTCCTCCCGATGAAACCAATGCTGAGGCAGTGGCCAATTATAGAACCCAATCAGTTGCAAGCAGTTGGTTTAAATCTTTTGGTGATGCCCCTAATGGCTTTAATGAAGAGTTGAAAGAGTTGCAGGTGGGTATAGGCGGCGAATATACTTACGATAATCATTTTGTTTTACGTGCCGGTTATTTTGGCGAAAATGAAAGAAAAGGAAATCGCCAGTATTTTACGATGGGAGCTGGTTTCATGTATAAGGTTACCAATTTTAATTTCTCTTACCTGTTTCCTAATAAAAGTGGTAATGAGGCTCTTTCTAATACTATCCGTCTTTCATTAATATTCAATTTCAAGCAATAATTATTCAGTAATACTAACGTTCAAATCTACTTTATGAAACCAGTAATTATACAATGCGCCGGATGGAAACAGTTTTTAATGCTGCTATGTATGGGTGTATTCATGCAGTTGGCAGCTACTGCATCAAGCCACCGGGAAGCACCATTAATTTCTAATGATCCTTTAGCGGATAATACGGATGTATATGCATTCCGTAGTCCGGATGATCCCACAACCATCACCATCCTTGCCAATTATATTCCCTTCGAATTACCGGAAGGCGGACCCAATTATTACAATTTCGGGCCCAATATTCGTTATGAGATTCATATCAAGAATAAGGCAACTACAGCCGGTGATGATATTACCTATCGCTTTACCTTTTCACAGGTAAATGAAGATCCTTCTACTTTTTTTAATATCCGTTTAGGTAAACAAAATCTTAAAACCACTTATACCTGTGAGAAAAGTGTGAATGGCGGGGCTTTTACTGCTATTGTAACCAATGGTGTGGTTCCTCCGCCAAACATCGGACCCCGCTCTATTGAAACAGGAGTGGGATTGGGAACTGTTCCTTACAATACCATAATGCAGAATGCTATTGCCACTGCTACCAGTGGTGAAAAACTTTTCTGTGGTCCGGTTGATGATCCGTTTTTTGTAGATTTAGCGGGTGCATTTGATGTAGGTAATTTCAGACCAGAAGGGAATTCGGTTAACGCTACAAAAGATGCATTATCCAGATTTAATGTACATACCATTGCTTTAAAAATCCCTATTACTTTATTACAGAAAGATGGTAAAGCGGTAACAACTGCGAGTACTATTCTTGACCCTGATTTTGTAATTGGTGTTTGGGCAAGTGCGAGCAGGCAACAAATAAAAACCCTTTCTACTGCAGGAACGGCGGGCTTTTCAGGTAACTGGATACAGGTATCACGCCTGGGTATGCCGTTAACCAATGAAGCCGTTATTCCGGTAGGGATGAAAGACAAATGGAACTCATTAACTCCTTATAATAATAACGACCTGCAGTTTGCAAAATATTTTGCAAACCCTGAACTGGCATTATATATGGATGATTCACAGTTTGGTGGTGCGGTACCTTCTTTAAACGCGCTTAGAATTCAAACCCGTTCTTTAGGTATTTATGATTTCAGAAATGGCAGACCGGGTTTATTTGGTTTAAAAGGTTCTGCAGCTGTAAAAGGCACTGCACTTGACGATGCTATTTTCGGAACTATTTTATTACCTGATAATGCGAGTCCGCGTGCAGTTGATTTACTTCCTATATTCTATACAGGTGTTCCTAATCTGGCTCCTTATCAACTGGCAACAGGTAAAGAAGGTAATCCACTGGCAGCGGGGAAACCATTTATCAATAATTTTCTGCCAACACTGGGAGATATGTTACGATTAAATATGGCTGTTCCCGTAACACCACGCAATGATCCTAAATTCAGTTCGCTGGGTATTTTACAGGCGGCCGTTTTAGGATTAACAGATCCCACTTATAATGGTACAAAAGACATTCAGTTCATTCCTAACATGGATGGTTTTCCAAACGGAAGAAGATTGGAAGATGATGTAACTACTATTGAGTTGCAGGCAGTAAGTGGCGTAGCCCTTGCAGCCATTGGCTTGTGGTATGACGATTATAAAGGAGGTAGCTCAACACCCGTTACCCAAAACCTGGTGAATGTGTTAAGCTTCAGTTCAGGCCCTACAAAAAACGACACCACTTTCAAAGCAACTTTCCCTTATGCACAAACACCATGGAGAGGTTTTGATTACACTATTAAACCAAGGTTCTAACAAATCAATTACAGCGTTATGAAAAAAATTATAAATATTCTATCTGCCATTTTGGTTTGTTGTGTTTTCACACAAACGGCAGCCCTGGCATCCTCTCACCGGGAAGCTCCATTAATCTCTAATGACCCACTGGCAGATAATACAGATGTATATGCTTTCAGAAGTCCTGCAGATAGCAGCAAGATTATTCTGGTAGCTAACTATATACCTTTCGAACATCCGGCGGGCGGCCCCAACTGGTATACATTTGGCGAGAACATACGATATGAAATTCACGTTGATAACAATGCAGCAACAAAAGGTGATGATATCATTTATCGTTTTACGTTTAAACAGATAAACGAAGATCCCACTACTTTTTTCAACATCCGTTTAGGTAAACAAAATATTAAAACTACCTATACACTGGAAAGAAGTATTAATGGCGGTACCAGTTTTACCACTGTAGTAACGAATGGTATTGTGCCACCGCCAAATATTGGTCCGCGTTCTATTGAAGATAAAACAGTAGGTCTGGGTGCAGCCAGCTATGATGCACTTATGCAGGCATCTATTATGACAGCCAGTTCAGGTGAAAGAGTATTTTGTGGTCCTATAGATGATCCGTTCTTTGTTGACCTCGGGGGTATCTTCGACCTGGGAGCGGTAAGAACACCGGGCCGCGATGGTCTGGCAAAATTCAACTGTCATTCTATCGTTATTGAGGCGCCTATCAGCACTTTGCAGAAATCAGGGAAGGGTACGTCACAGGCAACCAATATACTGGATGCAGATTATGTAATCGGTGTATATGCCAATGCATCCCGTCCGTCTATAACCACCCTTAGTAATAATGGAGGAGCCAGTTCTGTTTCAGGTAACTGGATACAGGTTTCGCGTTTAGGCATGCCGCTTACAAATGAAGCCGTTATTGCTCTTGGCGATAAGGATTTATGGAATGCAACCTCACCGGGTAATGATCTGCAATTTGCCAAATATTTTTCCAATCCGGAATTGGCTTTGTACATGGATGATTCACAATTTGGCACAGCGGTACCAGGTTTGTCTAAGTTGCGTATTCAATCTAAATCATTAGGCAGTTTTGATTTTCGTAATGGTAAACCTGGTTTATATCCTTTAAAAGGATCTCCTGCTGTGGCAGGTACTGCTTTGGATGATGCTATTTTCGGAACCATTCTTTTGCCTGATAATAAAAGTCCACGTGCTGTGGATCTGCTTCCTATCTTTTATACAGGTGTTCCTAACTTACGTCCCTATCAGTTAGCCACCGGTAAAAACGGAGATCCGCTGGCAGCAGGTAAACCATTCATTAATAATTTTCTTCCCACGCTGGGCGATTATTTGAGATTGAATATGGCTGTGCCGGTAACCCCACGTAATGATCCTAAGTTTAGTTCTTTAGGAATAGTTCAGGCGGCTGTATTGGGTTTAACAGATCCGGCTTACAACGGTTCTGCCTCGCTTCAATTTATTCCTAACATGGATGGATTTCCCAATGGAAGAAGACTGGAAGATGATGTAACCACTATTGAACTGCAGGCTGTAAGCGGCGTTGCCCTTGCTGCTATTGGTTTGTGGTACGATGATTATAATGGAACCGGTAGCCCGGTTACACCACAACTGGTGAATGTTTTATCATTCAATGCAGGTGTTACCAAAAATGACACTACTTTCAAAACAGGATTTCCATTTGTTCAGGCTCCTTGGAGAGCATTCAATGGCGCGCAATATGCGGGACCTAAAAGTGTAACAGCAGGACTTGGCTTATCAGCTAATGCGATTGATCTGGCTGCATTCCCCAATCCATTTAAGAAAACTATCACCTTTCATTATAAGCTGAGTAACCTTACCGGTGGAGTTGCCATTAAAATTGTAGATGGGGCCGGAAAAATGGTCGGTATACTTGCTGAAGGCACCAAAGATAAAGGCGACTATTATGCACAATGGACGCCAAGTAACCTGGCTGCCGGCACGTATTATGCAAGATTATATGTAGGTTCGGAGAGTTCTCAAACAATCCTTATCGTTAAAACAGGTATGTAACCTATTTTGTGGAGATATAAAGGGAGAACAGAAAACTGTTCTCCCTTTATTTTTATCCCCATCATACATCCGCTCCCATTATCTTGCAGGCGTTATTACAAATTGCATAAATGATTAGACATTCAAGGCAAAATCTCTTTCTCACATTTTCTTGTATTGGATTGTTGCTTTTATTTTCATCTGCCATATATGGCCACACAGTTAATTATGTATTAGAAAAAGCCCCAACGGGAAGTGTGGTATGGTATTATTTAAAATTAGGGTATAGCCACATTATACCTAATGGGGTTGATCATATTTTATTTGTTATCAGTCTTTGTTTGTTAAGCAATAAAATATCCGTAATCTTTTGGCAGGCCACTGCATTTACCGTAGCGCATTCTATTACATTGGCATTAAGCATGAAAAGTATTATCATAGCACCTACTGCAGTAGTGGAGCCCATTATAGCGTTGTCTATCGTATTTGTTGCCCTGGAGAATATGCTTTTATCGAATTTAAGGCCCTGGCGTATTTTACTGGTTTTTATGTTTGGTTTAATTCATGGATTAGGTTTTGCAAGTGCCTTAAATGAAATCGGCCTGCCCCGAAATAAATTTGCGATTTCTATTCTTTCCTTTAATCTCGGCGTTGAGCTCGGACAAATCAGTATTATTCTCCTGATATTTGCTTTAATAGTTGCTCCCATGGGAAAGAAACCGTGGTATAAACAAAGAATTGTATTTCCTATATCAATAGCTATTGCATTGGTTGCCGGTTTCTGGACAATTCAGCGTTTGCTATGAGCAGCCGTGAAAAAATAAAATCAGGTATTTGACCACTGGTACAGTTACTATAACTTTAGACCTCACAGAATAATGGCAAACCAATTAGATTTGGGTTTCGTATTTATACAATCAGAATCACTATTATGAAAAAAAATACACTTTACATTCTTTTAGTTGCTTTTTTTGGAATCATTGTTGTCTTCATCGTTCTTAAGTATAAAAATGCGAAATCCGCACAGGATGAAAAAATTTATACTTTATTAGAAAGAACAGGTTCTGATACAGCTTCGTCAGAGTGGGTCAGTTTAAAATTAAAAGTTGCCAGCTATGATTCAACTTTACAAGCGGACCCCAAAAATATCCAGGCTAATTTAAACCTGGCTGCTGCTTTTATTCAGGAAGCCCGTGTAACAGGTAATCATATATATTATGATAAAGCTGCTTTTAAGCATGTAAATGATGTTTTAAAAGTAGATTCCAATAATTTTTCCGGCCTCTGTTATAAATCACTACTTTTTATTTCGCAACACCACTTCTCAGAAGGTCTTGAAACAGGACAGAAAGCACAGGCCATCAATCCAAATAATGCATTTATTTATGGGTTACTTACAGATGCCTATGTAGAATTGGGAAATTATAAAGGGGCCGTTGAAATGTCGGACAAGATGGAAACCGTTAAACCTGATATTCGTTCTTATTCCCGCGCCAGTTATTTACGCGAAATATATGGTGATTATCCTGGTTCTATTGAAGCCATGAAACTGGCTGTTACCGCAGGACCTGCCGGCACAGAAGGTACCGAATGGGCGCGTACACAATTGGCCCATCTATATGAATTAACAGGTGATATAAAAAGTGCAGAAAATCTTTATCGCCTTTCACTGGTTTACCGGCCCGGGTATGCCTATGCTTACAGCGGACTTGCCAGGGTGGCAATATTTAATAAGCAGTATGACCAGGCTATAGCATTATATGTAAAAGCTGATTCGTTAGTAACTGATAACAGCTTTAAAGAAGAACTGGCAGATCTTTATTTCTTCTTAAAAAAAGATGACCAGGCAAAGAAAATTATAACGGATGTTACCAGTCAATTAAATAAGGATGCAGAATTAGCTAATGCGGATAATGCAGTTGGACATTATAACGACAATGAACTGGCTTTAAATTATCTGAAACTCAAAGACAATGCGAATGCCTTGAAGCATGCTGAGATGGAATACAACCGTCGCCCGGAAAACATTACGGTTAATGAAACCATGGCCTGGGTATATTTTAGAAGAGGCGATGCAGCCAAAGCATTACAATATATTAAAGTGGCACTAAAAACGAATAGTAAGAACCCCGATCTGCTTTGCCATGCCGCCCTCATTTATAACAGTACCGGTGATAAAGCAATGGCTAAAACCTTATTGCAGCAGGCGTTAGAGCACAATCCGAACTTTAATATTCTGCTTAAAACCGAAGCCCTAAACTTAGCGCAAACCTTGTAAGCATGCATTTCGACTAAGCTGCTTATACAGCTAGCCTGTTATTATTTGTCCATTCATCCTGATAATCTGTATAGAGTTAGGTCCTTTCGGATAATACTCCCTATTTCCCTGCCTGTTCTTTTAGCAGTATCTTTAAGCATGTAAAAAATGTACTCATTTTTGTTCCTAATAGGATGGGGGCAGATTAATATCGAAGGCTTCCCAGGAGTAAGGGTTTTAAAAAAAATAGTTATCAGGTACTTTTTTGCAACATTTGTATTTAATGGGCTCTACACCTTTAATCGTTCCGATATGAATTTTTACAAACAGGTATTACCTCTTTTCCTGCTCATTTTATCAGCACTTACCGTCAATTCGCAAAATACAAACACCGGCCCGGTGCGGGTAGCAGTGGCCGGAATATCACATGGCCACGCCGCATTTATTTTAAGGAGGAAATTACAATCCGATATAACCATCGTAGGAGTATATGAACCCAATAATGAGTTGGCCCAGCGATATGCTAAAAAGTACAATTTCAATCCTGCCATTATTTACAACGATTTGGATAAGATGCTGGATGCGGTAAAACCCGAAGCAGTATTGGCTTTTGGCTCTATATTGAATCATATAACGGTTGTGGAAGCCTGTGCGCCCAGGGGCATTCATGTGATGGTGGAAAAGCCATTAGCTACCACTGTGGCACATGCCAGAAGGATGGAGGAACTGGCTTCAAAATACCATATTCATTTACTGACAGATTTTGAAACCTCCTGGTATCCTTCTACTGCTAAAATGTTTCAATTAGAACAGGATAGCAATTTTACCGGTACGGTACGGAAAGTAGTAATTCATGATGGACACGAGGGGCCGAAAGCAATTGGTGTAAATCCGGAATTTTTTAGCTGGCTCACCGATCCGGTACAGAACGGGGGCGGAGCATTAACAGACTTTGGCTGTTATGGTGCTAATCTAATGACCTATTTAATGAAAGAGGAGGAGCCTATATCGGTAACTGCCGTGGCCGGACATTATCAGCCCGCCATTTATCCCAAAGTGGAAGATGAAGCAACCATTATTGTTAGCTATCCTTCGGCTCAATGTATTATCCAGGCTTCCTGGAATTGGCCCTTTGCCCGAAAGGATATGGAAGTATATGGTGATTCGGGATACATCATTACCGTAGATAGTAAGATCATGCGGATCCGCAACAGGCACTCGGTTAAAGAACAGCCGCTAACAGTTACCGCCAGTGATGTTGCCGTGTATACAGATCCTTTTTCGTACTTCGTGGATGTTATCCGGGGCAAAATAACAATCCCCAAAAGAGGCTTGTATTCCGTGGAGAACAATGTACAGGTGGTAAGAATTCTTAGTGCCGCGCGCGAATCTGTTAAAAGCGGTAAAACAATTTTTTTGAAGAATACAAATTAAACAGAAAATAATAATTCAGGATATATCGATGTGGCTGTTATGCTCCACATTCATTTTATTTTCGGGAACGATCCTGGTATAAACTTTTCAAATAAGCAATACTTTGTGGCACTTGTATATTTACATGACTGCTTTCGTCTTCAATAAAATAATGTTTGATACCTATTTTCTTTGCCTGTTTCAAAATACCCTGAATATCTATCTCTCCCGTACCCAGTGCTACATCGTTATCTTGTGATGTTGACCCGGTAAGATCTTTTTTGGTATTGATCCGCAGATCTTTAAGATGCAGAAGCTTCCAGCGTTTACCATATTTTTTCAACAGGCTTACAGGATCGCCGCCACCAAATTGCGTCCAGAGAACATCCATTTCAAACGATACATATTCCGGGTTGGTATTGGCAAATAAATAG
>JBBRHM010000103.1:0-13392 GCA_038222655.1 Chitinophagales bacterium
AACGGCATGGTAGGCACTTATAACGGAAGAGAAAAAGTAACCAATCTTCCAACCTATGGCGGATATTCAACACAGATAGTGGTAGATGAACAATACACGCTTACCATCTCGCCTAAATTGGCTTTGGAAGGTGTGGCCCCATTGTTATGCGCCGGTATTACTACCTATTCTCCTTTACGGCATGTAGGTGTGGGCAAAGGACATCGTGTGGCGGTGCTGGGATTGGGTGGACTGGGACATATGGGTGTAAAATTTGCAGCAGCATTTGGTGCAGAAGTAACCATGCTCAGTACTTCTCCTTCAAAAGAAGCTGATGCCAAAAAATTAGGCGCACATCATTTTGTTCTTACTACCGATAAGGAAGCAATGAATAAAGTTCAGAATCATTTTGATTTTATTTTAAATACGGTTTCTGCACCACATGACTACAGTATGTATCTGGATCTTTTGCGTACCAATGGTACCATGATTGTGGTAGGCGTACCTCCTGCACCATCAGCCGTACCTGCTTTTAATTTGATTATGAAAAGAAGAAGCATCATGGGTTCTCTGATAGGTGGCATTAAAGAAACACAGGAAATGCTTGACTTTTGTGCAGAACACAATATCGTTTCCGATGTAGAAGTGATTCCCGTACAACAGATCAATGAAGCGTATGAAAGAGTACTCAAGGGAGACGTGCGCTACCGTTTCGTAATTGATATTGCCTCATTGAAATAACCTTTAATTTTTAATTTTTAATTTTTAATTTTTAATTTTTAATTTTTAATTTTTAATTTTTAATTTTTAATTTTTTCTAAAGGACATCGCAGTGATGCAGCAAATATTTCTTCATTATGTTATCTTTACAAATTATAATTTATGGGTGTATCAGATCAATTAGCAAATATGAAAGCAGAAAAAGCCAATACCAATTTAAAAGCAGGAGAAGATTTTTTAGCCTCCAATAAAACAAGGCCCGAAGTAACTGAATTACCAAGCGGGCTGCAATATGAAGTACTGGTTAAAGGCACAGGAGAAACACCGCTTGCACATCATGAAGTTACCTGTCATTATCATGGTACTTTAATTGACGGCACAATATTCGACAGTTCTGTGCAGCGTGGCCAGCCTGCCTCTTTCCCATTAAACATGGTGATCAAGGGCTGGACAGAAGGTTTACAACTCATGCCCATCGGAAGTAAATGGCGTTTTTTCATTCCACCGCATCTCGGGTATGGAGATCGCCAGGTAAGTGCTCAGATTGGAGCAAACAGTACTTTGATATTTGATGTAGAGTTGATCAGCTTTACCTGATGTATGTTAGATGTTGAATTTTACTTGTTGCGTGAATTATGAATTTCCTATTCAACAGTTAAAATTCAACATCCAATATTTCTAAGCCATTTCACTTAATGCAAGCCAGCGCATTTCTTTTTCTTCCATTTCATTGCCGATGGCTATCAGCCTGCTGCTTAGTTTCTGAAGTTCTTCAAAACCAAGATTGCCGGTACTCATTTTTTCTGTGATCACTTTCTTTTCATCTTCCAATGAAGGAATTTCTTTTTCTAAAATAGTAAACTCGCGCTTCTCTTTAAAATTCATTTTTTTCTTCACACCCACAACCGACGACTCACTACTCCCGCCAACTGCTGACTCCGTTGTTTCTCCTTTGCTTTTCCTGCTTTCCAGCACATCCCATTTATTTTCTTTCTTCTCATTATCTTTCAGCCACAAACGGTATTGCGTATAGTTTCCGGGAAAATCCCTCACCTCTCCTTCGCCCTCAAATACAAACAAATGATCTACCAGCCTGTCCATAAAATACCTGTCGTGACTAACAATCAATACACAGCCCTGGTATTCACTAAGAAAATTTTCCAGCACACCCAATGTTGGCAGATCCAGGTCATTGGTAGGTTCATCCAGAATAAGAAAATTAGGATTGGTGAATAAAACCGTAAGTAGTTGTAATCTTTTTTTCTCACCCCCACTTAATGAATTCAGGTAAGTATATTGTTTATCCGGCGTAAACAGGAATAGTTCCAGAAACTGTGCCGCGCTTAAACTTCCGCCATTGGCAAGTGGAAAATTTTCGGCAAATGTTTTCACATATTCTATTACCCTTATATTCTCTTTGATGACCAGTCCCTGCTGCGAAAAATTACCAAATATAACGGTGTCACCAACATTGATCTTACCACTATCTGCCGCTTCAATCTTTTGCAGCATATTTAAAAATGTAGATTTCCCTACGCCATTCTTACCGATTATTCCGATCCTTTCCCCCTTACTAAAATTATAATCAAAGCCTTTCAGGATGGGAAGTTCACCATAGCTCTTATACACTTTCTTCATTTCAATAATCTTCCCGCCCAGTCTGCTCATTTTTACCTGTAACTGCAACTGTGCATCTTCAATTCGCTGTTTGGCCCTGGCTTCCACTTCATAAAAATTATCCTGCCGGCTTTTACTTTTGGTGGTACGCGCTTTCGGTTGTTTGCGCATCCATTCCAGTTCCTTGCGGTATTCATTCTTGGCTTTATCAATACTCGCCAGTTCACTTTCAATACGTGCGGCTTTCTTCTCAACATAATTTTCGTAATCGCCACGGTACACGTACATGTTCTCCCTTTCCAATTCCCATATTTCCTCACTCACGGCATCAAGAAAGTAACGGTCGTGCGTAACCAGCAACAGGGTTACATTTTCCTGGTTAAGATAATTTTCCAGCCATTCAATCATTTCTACATCGAGGTGGTTAGTAGGTTCATCCATCATCAGCAAGGTATGCTTATGGTCAAACCCAATATCAATCAACGTTTTGGCAAGTGCCACACGCTTACGCTGTCCACCGCTCAAATCACGCACAGGTTGTTCAAGATGATGCACATTCAATTTGGTAAGTATCTGTTTTACTTTTACTTCAAATTCCCAGGCATTAAGGTCATCCATTTTACCAAACAGTTCCACCAGCGCCTCCCCATCTTCACTATCGCTGGCAAGTTCATACTCACGGATCACATTCATTACGGGGTGATTGGTATGAAAAATATTTTCCAGCACGGTTTTACCTTCATCAAATTTGGGATCCTGCTCAAACAAAGCAACCGTAACATCTTTATGAACAAACAGCTTTCCCTCTTCCAGGGTTTCTTCACCATTAAGAATACGGAGTAAAGTAGATTTACCTACACCATTCCTCGCAATCAGTGCAATCTTGTCTCCCTCGTTAATATGAAATGAAATACTCTTAAACAGTGGATTGATACCATAACTCTTGGTGAGACCCTCGGCAGAAACATAATGCATGCGGCAAAAATAAGTATTGCGGGCTAATTACAGAAAACAGCCTGCAAAAACTTATATAAAGTTAATGGCACACATTTTTACTATCATTTTTTTAACAGGTCCACACATAAAATAGGGTCGTTTTTTTGTGAAATACAAGCGGGCAGGAGTATATATCATTTTTTGCATACGATACTGCTGTTCATGTTTTATTTTAAATTACTTTCGTAGCCGGTATGAAAAAGATAGAACTGGAAATAGTAGCCCTTTCGCACAGTATCACCCAAACTCACTCATATGCAGTGGTATTGGGTGAAATGAATGGCCTGCGCCGTTTACCGATCGTGATCGGTGGGTTTGAGGCACAGGCCATAGCCGTAGCGCTGGAACATATGCAACCCAGCCGCCCGCTTACCCACGACCTGATGAAAAATTTTATGAACGCTTTCAGCGTAGAATTACAGGAGATCATCATCAGCGATTTGCAGGAAGGTATTTTTTATTCAAAGTTGGTATGCTTTACAGAAAATGATACAGTTGAAATTGATAGCCGCACCAGCGATGCACTAGCACTGGCCGTTCGATTTGGCTGCCCTATTTATACCTATGAACATATCCTGGAAAATGCAGGCATTTTAATGGAAGATGGCACCCCAAAAAAGAACAAAGGAGATGCCGTGGGAATTGAAGAAACCGGTGGCAACCGCGATGATCTCAGTGCCCTTAACGTTGATGAACTGGAAACTTTACTAACAGAAGTACTTGAACAGGAAGACTATATTCGCGCCATCTCGATCAGGGACGAGATTAATAAAAGAAAATAAGTATTCTAACTAAAGCAATCATTTCTCTGCTAATCCCAAAATACAGGTTCAGACAATGGTTTTATTTCCCAATTGCAAAATCAATCTCGGCCTGCATATCACGCGTAAAAGAAATGATGGTTACCACGATCTCGAAACGGTATTTTATCCGGTAGCACTGAAAGATGCACTGGAGATGGTGATTTCTGAAACTGACCCAAAAAATAACGGGGTTCATTTCAGCAGTTCCGGTTTAGAAATCACAGGCGATATAGCGGATAACCTTTGTGTGAAAGCCTATCATTTATTAAAAAAAGATTTCCCTTCCTTACCATTCCTGCAGATGCACCTGCTAAAGAAAATACCCATGGGTGCAGGTTTAGGTGGCGGAAGTGCCGATGGTGCGTTTGCTTTACTACTTCTTAATCAACTCTGTCATCTCGGTCTTTCAGAAGATCAACTCTGTGTATATGCCCTGCAACTTGGCAGCGATTGTCCATTTTTTATACGCAATAAACCCTGCATTGCCAGAGGCCGTGGCGAAAAAATGATGGAGATTGCTCTGGATCTCTCAGGCTATACTTTTTTGATCGTAAACCCGGGTATTCATATTTCCACTGCAAAAGCTTTTGCCGGAATTAAGCCACAACAACCCGAACTTTCTATCGAAAAAATTATAGAGTCTCCGGTAAAACAATGGAAACAGTTATTGACCAATGATTTTGAAAAAAACATTGGCGAACAATACCCTAATATTTTGCAGATCAAACAAGCTCTTTACCAGGCAGGCGCCATCTATGCATCCATGACGGGCAGCGGCAGTTCTGTATATGGACTTTTCGAAAAAGGAATTAATATCAAACCAAAGCTAAAATCCGAATACCCTACTTATCTGGTATAATGTTAACATTCGTTAGTTTTGAATATTGATAATATTCAACATATCATTCGTTTGATTGAATATTATTAACCTATCTGCATAATTATTTCATTCATTTTTTGACAAAGCCCCCGTTATTTCGTAATTTACACCTACGGTTGCCTGCCATTTCTATTCCTGAACATTAATTCGGTTGTACATGCTTGTATCAAAACCCAGCGAAGGATTATATGATCCATCCTTTGAACATGACGCTTGTGGCATTGGTTTCGTGGCAAATATCAAAGGAACTAAATCGCATCAGTATATCACAGATGCCTTAACTGTATTGGAAAACATGGCACACCGCGGCGCATGTGGCTGTGAAAGCAATACGGGTGATGGCGCAGGTATCATGTTGCAAATGCCCCATGAATTCTTTTTTGATGAATGCCTCAAACTGGGCGTACACTTACCGGCATTTGGCAAATATGGCGTAGGATTTATTTTCTTTTCCAAAGAGATACGGCTTCGGGAAGAATGCAGGGATATTTTTAACCGCTCTGCCGAAAAATTAGGTCTTGAAATATTAGCTTACCGCAAAGTGCCGGTTAATAGGGAAGACATCGGACTAACTGCGCTTTCTGTAGAACCCTGCATGGAGCAGGTATTTGTAGGCTGCCCAGATCATATCACTAATCCGGAAGAATTTGAAAGAAAATTATTTATCCTCCGCAATTATGCAAGCCATACTATCCGCAATACCGTTAAACAGGATGATATAGGTTTTTATCTTTCTTCTCTCTCTTATAAAACCATCATTTATAAAGGGCAACTGACCAGCTTACAGGTACGTGGCTATTTCCCGGACCTTAGTGACAAAAGAGTGGTATCTGCTTTCGGCCTGGTACATTCACGCTTTGCTACCAATACGTTTCCTTCCTGGAAACTGGCACAGCCCTTTAGGTATATAGCACACAATGGTGAGATCAATACTTTACAAGGAAACCTGAACTGGTTACGCACCAGTGAAAAAGGTTTTACTTCTCCGTATTTCAGTAAAGAAGAAATGGAGATGCTGTTACCCATTGTTACAGAAGGTCAATCCGACTCTGCCTGTCTCGATAATATGATCGAACTCCTCACGCTTACCGGCAGATCCCTACCACAGGTAATGATGATGCTGATACCGGAAGCCTGGGATGGTAATGAACAGATGGATCCGGTTAAAAAAGCCTTTTATGAATTCCATGCCTGCATGATGGAACCCTGGGATGGCCCCGCTTCTATCTCATTCACAGATGGCAAAATAATTGGCGCTACTTTAGACAGGAATGGATTGCGTCCATCACGCTATACCGTTACGCATGACGATCGGGTAATCATGGCCTCAGAAACAGGAGTATTACCAATAGATCCGGCCATGGTAAAAGAAAAAGGAAGATTGCAACCCGGCAAAATGTTTGTGGTAGATATGGAACAGGGAAGGATCATCAGTGATGAGGAACTCAAGCAAACCATCTGCTCGCAAAAACCCTATGCCGAATGGTTGAATAAATATAAAATCCGTCTCGAAGAATTACCAGAACCCCGCGTCATGTTCACTCACCTTGAACACGACCAGGTTTTCAAATACCAGAAAGCATTTGGCTATTCTACCGAAGATCTTGATACCATTATTGCACCAATGGCCCTTGATGGCAAAGAACCCATTGGTTCCATGGGTACCGATATTCCCCTTGCCATATTGAGCGACCAGCCGCAACACCTTAGCAGTTATTTCAAACAATTATTTGCACAGGTTACCAATCCGCCTATCGATCCTATCAGGGAAAGAATGGTTATGTCACTCGCCACTTTTGCGGGAAGCAATGGAAATTTATTGGTAGAGGATCCATTGTCCTGTCATAGTGTGGCGTTAAAACATCCGGTACTTACTAACCATGAGCTCGAAAAAATAAGAAGTATTGATACCGGTATATTCCAGGCAAAAACCTTACAGACTTATTTTCGGGCAGACGGCAAACCGGGATCTCTGAAAGCCGGCCTCGATCGTTTATGCCGCTATGCAGTAGATGCAGTAGAAGATGGATTTGAAGTAATCATTTTAACGGACCGCGCCATTGATTCGGATCACGCGCCCATGCCTTCATTACTGGCAACGGCTGCCGTGCATCATCACCTTATCAGGAAAGGATACCGCGGACAGGTAGGCATTATCATCGAAGCTGGTGATGTATGGGAAGTGCATCACTTTGCATGCCTGCTGGGTTTTGGCGCTACGGCTATCAACCCTTATCTCGCTCTCTCTTCTATACGTGATATGAAACTGGATGGTAAACTGCAAACCGTTCTGGATGCAGATTACCTCAAAAAAAATTATGTAAAAGCGGTGAATGATGGATTGCTCAAAGTGTTTTCGAAAATGGGGATCTCCACCTTACAGTCTTACCAGGGCGCACAGATATTCGAAATCATTGGTTTGAATAAGTCGGTGGTTGATCAATATTTCACGGGCGCAACTTCACGCATACAGGGTATGGGACTCGATGAGATAGCCAAAGAAACTTTATCAAAACATTTTTTTGCCTTCAGTAAAAAAGATATCCCGGTAGACAGGTTACCGGTGGGTGGAATTTATCAATGGAAACGCAAAGGTGAGTTTCATTTATTCAATCCCCAGACCATTCACCTTTTGCAGCATGCAACCAAAACAAACGATTACCCAACTTTCAAAAAATATTCAAAACTGGTTAACGACCAGGGAGAAAAAGCATGCACACTGCGCAGCCAGTTTCGTTTTAAACGAACCTTACCTTCCGTTCCTATCGAAGAAGTAGAACCTGCAGAAAATATTTACAAACGTTTTGCTACCGGCGCTATGTCGTTCGGATCTATTTCATGGGAGGCCCACACTACGCTTGCCATTGCTATGAACCGGTTAGGCGGCAAAAGCAATACCGGCGAAGGTGGTGAAGATGAAGTTCGTTACGAAAAATTAGCCAATGGCGATTCCATGCGCTCTGCCATCAAACAGGTCGCCTCTGCCCGTTTTGGGGTAACCAGTTATTATCTCTCTGAAGCAGATGAGTTACAGATTAAAATGGCACAGGGCGCAAAACCCGGTGAAGGCGGACAGTTACCCGGGTATAAAGTTGATGACTGGATAGGCAGAACAAGACATGCCACGCCAGGTGTGGGATTGATCTCTCCCCCGCCCCATCACGATATTTATTCGATTGAAGATTTAGCACAATTAATTTTCGATTTGAAAAATGCAAACCGCGCGGCACGCATTAACGTTAAACTGGTTTCCAAAGCAGGTGTAGGAACCATTGCGGCAGGTGTGGCCAAAGCAAAAGCAGATGTGGTATTGATTTCAGGACATGATGGTGGCACCGGCGCTTCGCCAATCAGTTCCATCAAACATGCAGGACTGCCATGGGAACTGGGACTTGCTGAAACACACCAGACACTGGTAAAAAATAAATTACGCAGCCGTGTAACTGTGCAGGCCGACGGGCAAATGAAAACAGGAAGAGATATTGCCATCGCTACGCTATTAGGTGCTGAAGAATGGGGCGTTGCTACTGCAGCTTTAATAGTGGAAGGATGTATCATGATGCGCAAATGCCATATGAATACCTGCCCCGTAGGTGTAGCTACCCAGGACCCTGAACTGCGTAAACGTTTTACCGGGGACCCTGATCATGTCGTAAATTTTTTCCATTTTATTACAGAGGAATTAAGAGAAATTATGGCAGAACTGGGTTTCAGAACCATCAACGAAATGATTGGCCAGGTAGATTCTTTAGAGATGCGCGATGATATTACCCATTGGAAATATAATAACCTTGATCTTTCCGCAGTATTATATAAAGCAACCGCAACTGATACCGGTTTATACAAACAGGAAGAACAGGACCATGGCATCATCGATGTTCTGGATTGGCAATTAGTAAAAGCGGCTCAACCGGCTCTGGATAAAAAACAAAGAGTAGAAGCCTCATTCCCGATAAAGAATACGGACCGCACAGCCGGAACCATCTTATCAAACGAGATCACTAAAAAATACAAAGCAGAAGGATTACCTGAAGACACCATACATTTTACATTCACCGGAACAGCCGGCCAGAGTTTTGGCGCCTTCACTACCAAAGGTGTTACCCTCGAACTCGAAGGTGATGCCAATGATTATTTTGGTAAAGGATTAAGCGGAGCCAAATTAATTATTTATCCATCGAGACAGGCATCTTTTATACCTGAAGAAAATATACTGATAGGCAATGTGGCTTTTTACGGCGCCACTTCCGGCGAAGCTTATATTAGAGGAAAAGCTGGTGAAAGATTTGCCGTAAGAAATTCCGGCGCAGATGTAGTGGTAGAAGGCGTTGGCGATCATGGATGTGAATACATGACAGGCGGAACAGCCGTAATACTGGGAAGTACAGGCAGAAACTTTGCTGCCGGTATGAGTGGCGGCATCGCTTATGTATATGATGTGAATGCCACATTTGATCAGCTATGCAATAAAGAAATGGTAGATCTTGATCCGCTTACCCAGGAAGATACACGACTGCTCCACGACATGATTACTAAGCACTATGCCTATACCGCAAGTAGTGTAGCAAAATTTGTATTAGATGATTTTGAGAACCAACTGAAAAATTTTACTAAAGTATTTCCGAAAGATTATAAAAAGGTGTTGAAAGAGAAGAGTATAAAATTAAAAGTGTAGCTATTTATTTTAAATCTTGAATGCTGAATTTTCAATGTTAAAACATTCATTCAATATTTGTCATTCCACATTCAAAACAATAAAGAGATGGGGAAACCAACAGGTTTTATAGAATTTACAAGGGAACTCCCAACCAAACGTTCACCCAAAGAAAGAGTGAATGATTACCATGAATTTGTGGAGCGTTTACCGGAAGAAAAACTGAACCAACAATCTGCGCGTTGCATGAATTGTGGTGTACCCTTTTGCCATAGCGGATGCCCGCTGGGAAATATCATTCCCGAATTCAATGATGCAGTGTACCGTAAAAGCTGGCAGGAGGCATATGAGATATTAAGTGCTACCAATAATTTTCCTGAATTTACCGGGCGTATTTGTCCGGCCCCCTGCGAAAGTTCCTGCGTACTGGGTATTAACCAACCACCAGTTACGATAGAGGAAATTGAAAAGCATATTATTGAAATCGCATTTGATAAAGGGTTTGTCAAGCCCCGTAAACCTAATATAAGAACCGGTAAGAAAATAGCTGTTATAGGATCGGGGCCAGCCGGACTTGCAGCAGCAGCGCAGTTAAATTATGCAGGTCATGCTGTTACCGTTTATGAAAGAGACGATGCACCCGGAGGTTTATTGAGATATGGTATTCCCGATTTCAAACTCGAAAAATGGATCGTAGACAGGCGTATCGCTTTGATGGAGGAAGAGGGGGTTGTATTTAAATGCAATGCAAACGTAGGAGTGAATACCAGTATTAATGACCTGCTGAGAGAATGCCATGCAGTAGTATTAGCGGGTGGATCAACCATTCCCCGCAACCTTACTATTACCGGAAGAGAAGTCAATGGCGTTCATTTTGCGATGGATTTTCTGAAGCAACAAAATAAAAGGGTTAGTGAAAAAGACCCGGAGGGTGAAGATATTTTTGCCACAGCTAAAAATGTGGTGGTAATCGGTGGTGGCGATACAGGTAGTGATTGTGTAGGAACGTCTAACCGTCATGGGGCTTTATCCGTAACCCAGTTTGAACTGATGCCCAAACCACCAGATAGCAGAACCAGCTTAATGCCATGGCCCACTTATCCTATGACGTTAAAAACAACCTCTTCACATGAGGAAGGAACTGCCCGGCACTGGGCAGTATCCACCAAAGCCTTTATTGGAGATGAAAATGGCCGGTTAAAAGCGCTGAAAGTGGTTGACCTCGAATGGAAGACCCCTGCCAGCGGGGGTACTGCCGGTTTTGAAGAGATACCAGGCAGTGAGCGGGAAATTGCCTGTGAACTTGCCTTGCTGGCGATGGGTTTTGTACATCCGCAATATGAGGGACTTTTAAAGCAACTGGATATAGAAATGGATGAAAGAGGAAATGTAAAAGCAACAGAGCAATCTTTTCAAACCAATATACAGAAGATATTTGTAGCCGGTGATATGAGAAGAGGACAGTCGTTAGTGGTGTGGGCCATCAGCGAGGGAAGAGAATGCGCCAGGAAAGTAGATGAGTTTTTGATGGGAATTTCAACTTTAGAATGTAAAGACCGTAGTTATTTAATTAATATCTGATTAAAGAAAGACAACAAAAAAGCCTGTCCATGCTCTGGACAGGCTTTTTTATTGTCCCGCAATCATTTGCATCATTCTAAAAAAATTGACTTTTCGTTGAAATATATATAATGAATTATAAAATGTTAATATATTTATTAATAAAATGAGTTTTTTATTGTAATTTGGATTAATAAAACATTATTATAATAATAATTAATATTAAACTTACTGTTTAAAAATGAGAAAACTTACAGTCAAACAAGTTGCCCCCTTCGTGGTTTTAGTAGCTGTAGCCATCGGAGCGATATTTATTCCTTCACTTCCTAATTTTGATGATGGTGGAAAATATAGTGGTGCTGATATTGCGTGGCTCATCGTAGCAACTGCGCTTGTGTTTTTGATGACACCGGGACTCGCTTTCTTTTATGGTGGCATGGTTCACCGCAAGAATGTGATTTCTACTATGATTAAAAGTGTTGTTGCTGCGGGTGTTGTAAGTATTCTATGGGTTTTTGTAGGTTACAGTCTTTGTTTTGGGCCTACAATTGGTGGATTCATAGGCAATCCAATTACACATATGTTCTTTAAAGGTGTTAACTCGGGGGCACCCTGGAGCCTGATGCCCACCGTACCCCTTACTCTGTTTGCTTTATTTCAGTTGATGTTCGCTATTATAACGCCGGGGCTTGTAGTAGGTGCGGTAGCAGAACGTATTCGCTTTACGGCCTATATTCTTTTTATAGCTATGTTTAGTTTGCTGGTGTATGCGCCTATTGCACACTGGACCTGGCACCCTGAAGGATTTCTGTTCAAAATGGGTGTATTGGATTTTGCCGGTGGTACTGTGGTACACATTTCTGCCGGTTGTGCAGCATTGGCAGGCGCTCTGGTATTAAAACGCCGGCAGTCGCACCTTGATCATCAAGAAGTACCGCCCGCCAACATTCCATATGTATTGATCGGAACAGGTTTACTTTGGTTTGGATGGTTCGGCTTCAATGCCGGATCTGCTGGTGCCGCCAATGCTTTATCAGTTTCTGCCTTCGCAACTACTAACACGGCAGCTGCTGCGGCGGGTTTATCATGGATGTTCTTTGATGTGGTGCGTGGTAAAAAACCTTCAGTTCTCGGCTTTTGTATCGGTGCCGTAGTAGGTCTTGTGGCCATTACGCCCGCTGCCGGGTTTGTGGCCATACCGCAAAGTATCTTTATTGGTGTGGTGGCTGCAATCATTTCTAACCTTGCCGTGTATTATAAAAGCAAATCAAGCCTTGATGATACACTTGATGTATTTCCCTGCCATGGTATTGGCGGAATGGTGGGTATGCTTATGACAGGCATTTTTGCCAGTAAAACTGTAAACAGTGGGGGGGCCGATGGATTATTTTACGGTAATCCTGCCTTCTTTTTTACACAGGTGAAAGCTTTACTAATTGTGGTAAGTTACAGTTTTGTGGTATCGTTTCTTATTTTCAAATTCATCAATTTCATTTTGCCATTACGCGTAAGCCAGCAGGAAGAAGAAATAGGACTTGATGCTACGCAGCATGATGAGAAATACGGAAGGACCCCTCAATTGATCTGAGGATAGATAGTAAAGTATACGGATCAATCACTAACGACATAAACCTCTGACCAGGTTTCCGCTTAATTACCTAAGGAAAAAAGGTACAGCCATATGATAAACCTCTGACCAGGCTTAAAGGCTGTACCTATTTGTTAATCATAAAACCAACTGCAATGTTAAAGAAAATTTTTCCGGTATGCATGGTAATGTTCAGCATTCTTGCTGTAAATGCCCAGTCCGATTCTACGAAAAAATCCACCACCACCTTTACGGGGTCAGTAGATGCCTATTATAGGTATAATTTCTCCGATCCCCCAACAGGCACCAACAATCTCACCAGTTTTACCAATTCTAAAAATTCATTTGAGCTGGGTATGGCTTCTATCCGTGTGGACCACACCATCGGTAAAGTTTCTGCCACTGCTGATTTTGGCTTTGGCAAAAGAGCGCAGGAATTTTCTTACAATGATGTGGGAACGACTCTGACAGCAGTGAAACAGGCGTATGTAAGTTATGCCCCATCCGACAAATTAAAATTCACGATTGGTAAATGGGCCACACATGTTGGCTATGAACTCCTGGATGCTTATCTCAACAGGAACTACAGCATGTC
>JBBRHM010000104.1:0-13349 GCA_038222655.1 Chitinophagales bacterium
ACCAGTACCAATGTGATCGATGCATTATTAAAAGCCGTGCCGGGTATCAGCGCTATTACAACGGGTCCGAATATCAGTAAGCCCTTTATTCGTGGATTAGGTTATAACCGGGTACTAACGCTTTATGACGGCATAAGACAAGAGGGGCAGCAATGGGGCGATGAACATGGTATTGAAATAGACCAGTATGGAATTTCACGTGCAGAAATTGTAAAAGGACCCGCAAGCCTTATGTACGGATCCGATGCAATAGCCGGTGTTGTGAACCTGATACCAGCAGTACCCAAAAGCATTCCGGGAAAACTCAGCGGCGATGCTTTAACCGAGTATCAGTCTAATAATGGCATGATAGGTGCTTCCGCTTCTTTGCAATATAAAAAAAATAGTTTCGTATGGAGTGCAAGAGCGTCGGCAAAAAACGCCGCCAGCTACCAGAACAGCATTGATGGGCGTGTATATAATACCGGTTTTAAAGAGACCAATTTTTCAGTAATGGCAGGTGTGGAAAAAAAAAGCAGCAAGCAGTATATTCAATGTAACCTCTATGATAACCTGCAGGAAATACCAGATGGCAGCAGGGATTCTGCAACGCGTCAATTTACTTTCCAGCAGAAGGAAGCGGATAGCGATGATATCCGCAACAGACTTTTGGTGGGACCGGAAAAATTATTTACCTATCATACATCCTTACTGCATCAACACATACAGCATGCGAGGGTATACTATAAAGGGGTTTATGCAATTGGGCAGGGCGAGTTATCATCCATACTGGGGTTTCAGCAGAATCGACGCAGAGAATACAATCACCCAACTGCTCCTCTACAGGCGGGATTAAATGTAGAACTGAACACATTGAATTATGAATTGAAATATAATTTTCCCGAATGGAAGGGTATACGTTTCACCTATGGCATAAACGGCATGTACCAGCGGAACCGCAATAAAGATGCTACTGATTTTCCAATACCGGATTATACATTATTTGATGTAGGTAGTTATCTGTTTGTAAAAAAAGAATTCAATAAAATGGTGATTACCGCCGGCATCCGCCTGGATTCACGCAGCATTCACTGGAATAATTTTTACACACGGAAAGAAGCCGCCAGTGGTTTTGTCAAACAGGTATTTCACCCCGATACAGCAAAGGCCGATTTATCTTTTCCACTATACTCGCAAAATTTTAAGGGTGCGTCTGGCAGCCTTGGACTAGTGTATAACATATCCGACCACATTACGCTGAAGGCCAATCTGGCAAGGGGTTACCGCAGTCCTTCTATACCTGAAATAGGTTCCGACGGCCTCGATCCAGGCGCTCGAATTTATTATATCGGCAACCGCAATTTTAATCCGGAGTATAACTGGCAATCTGATTTCGGGATTTTTCTAAATTACCCCGATACAGATTTCAGCATGGAATTTTTTGATAACCGCATTAGCAATTATATATTTTTTCAGAAACTGTTTAATGCAAATGGCCAGCCCCTGGAAATAGTGCCGGGTAATTTTACCTATCAATATAAACAGGGAAGCGCCCATTTATTTGGCGGCGAAGCCACATGGACCCTGCATCCAAAATCATTTAAGTGGTTGCATTTTCAACAAAACGTATCGGCAATTACCGGTATCAATACCGATGCGACCTCTCTGAAATTGTTAGGTGTGGATGCAAAATATCTGCCTTTGATTCCTCCCTTCAGAACGGCAAGCAGTCTTCGGATTCATCTATTTCAAAAAAAGAACTACCTCGATGATTGTTTTTTGAAAGCAGAACTGGAATCTTATGCCACACAGAATCATTTTTATGCAGTAGATAATACAGAAACCGAAACCAAAGGATATGCCTTGATTAATGTAGGCGGAGGTGTGAGCATTACCAATAAAAAAGATAGAACAATCTGTCAGTTAACCCTAACTGCCAATAACCTATTTGATATTGCTTATCAGTCGCACCAGAACCGCTTGAAATACTTTGAATATTATCAAGCTTCTCCAAATGGCCATTCCGGCATTTATAATATGGGAAGGAATTTGGCCATCAAAGCAATCTTTACGTGGTGAAAATAAATCCCAGGTACCCACAAGATTAAACGCTTAGATGAATTAATGACGTTTATTCTTTAGAAAATTTCACGCAAAGAAAAATAAGAAGCAAAGGCGCAAAGAGGGGTAAAGAGCGACTTTGCTCCTTTGCAACCCTGCGCGAAACCTACTGCCATTGCCGGTAGACTGATCCCGAACCCTTACTTCAATTCCTTTTGCAAATTTATATTTATGGGGAAACTCACTTTAAACGCAATATTTCTTCCCATATTATAAATACCATCGTGTCCTGTAAAATTACCAGGATAGTTTTCAAAATATTTCAACCGGTTAAGATGATCCTGGTATGCATAATCAAATAGATTATTACCCATGATATAAATACTCATTACCGTTTTTCCCTCTTTATTTGTAAAGCTGCCACCCATACCTGCATTGAAAAGCGCATAGCCAGGCGTAATGGTTTCTGTCCCATAGGCCAGATAGGCCCTGTTCTGAGCCCCGGAATATTCAACCTGTGCTTTAATAAAACCTTTCTTGATGTTACCAGATGTAAAATCAAGTCGCAGTTCAGATGTTCCATGTATCGGTGGAATAAACGGCAGGTACTTTGCATCATCAGCCAGTTTTGAACCGGCTACTCCTTTATTATTACCATACACAATAGATAACCCGTTTTCAAAATGCAAGACTTTAATGGGATGAAGATCAATATTTAATTCTGCACCATAAAGATTTGCGCGGCTGGATTGATATTTGAAAGTTTGATTACCGGCAATCACAACAGAATCCTGCCCATTGGCGCCAATAAGTTTCTCGTTGAAAATAAAATTATTAATATAATTATTGAACAGGTTAAGTTGAATAACGGCATGACTGGATGAATACACAAAACCGATATCCTCCTGTAAACTGAATTCTGGCTTGAAATGATCATTACCGATCTGGTAAATATTAGTACCGGGATGTACGCCATTGGCAGATATCTCTGAAATATTCGGTGCCCGGAAACCCCTTGCTATATTAACTTTGATAGAAAAGCGATCAGAATAATTATAAGTGGCACCCAGGCTTCCGGTTAATCCTGAAAAAGTGGTGCTATATTTTGAAAAAACCTTATCCGCTCCCGCGGTTGCTGATCCATAAACTGGCATATCAAATCCATTAACCGGATTTGTCTTTGTATACAGTTCATCATTATGATAAGAGCGGATATCGTACCGGAGTCCGCCAGAGATATCTAATTTTCCCACACTCTTTTTGGCAAGAACAAAAGAACCGATATCAAACTGGTTATAAGAAGGAATCACAAACGAAGTTCCACTGGTAGAATTATTATGCTGCAGCATACCATTAACCCCGAACGTAACATTAAGGTTATTGTTCTCAGGTAAATGATATTTGATATCATATGTATAGGAATTGAGTTGTAAAAACAAACCGGGTATGGTATATAGTTCGGGGTGACTAAATTCACGCCGCACACTTCTTTGGTAGCCTAAATTTACATCCAGACGTCCATTGCCGAGAATGAAATTGTTATTCCAGTAAACACGGTAATGCTGCACATGCTGGTGTATTCTGGCAATGCTGTAACTGTTAAGCTCTGCATCTGTAACAACAGGACGGATGCTATCCGCTTCAGTAATCTGTTTGGTAAAACGCCTGCTAGCACTGTCTCTGCTGCCATCAGGTATTTCCTGCAAATTATCGTACAGTACAAAGTTCACATGCGAATAACCCCATTTACGATGTATACCAACAGAGCCGCTGGCATCGGTTTCATTAAATGCGGTACCATATACCCGGCCATCATACCTGTTTTGGTAGTTAGTGGCCTGTTTATGGGATAGCCTGCCCATCCATTCAAAACCATTTTTAGTAGCGCCTAGCATAGCTGATCCGCCAAAATATTTATTGTTTGTCTGGTACTCGGCTGTTATATCGCCTATCATTTTTCCTTCAGCAGCAGACGGTATAGGTATCAGGTTTACTACGCCGGCCAATGCATCAGATCCATAACTTAAACTGGCAGGACCTTTAATAATCTCAACTTTATCAACAGAATACTGATCCACTTCCACGCCATGTTCATCTCCCCATTGCTGTCCCTCCTGTCTAACACCATCATATAAAGTTAAAATGCGGTTGAAACCAAGTCCGCGGATGAAGGGTTTCGATACATTAGGACCTGAGGTAACTGCACGGATCCCCGGTATTTTTGCAATACCATCAATGGCATTCGTATTTAAATTGGTAACTAAATAATCATGATTAACAGAAACGATAGGGACAGGATTACGCCTTATCTGTGTGGCTTTTGAACTACCAGTTACTACCACTTCATTTATTTCAGCTGCACTTTCGTCAAGCATAAAATCCTGTTTAACGCTTGCATTTAACAGTATATTTCTTGTTTCACTTTTATATCCTTCATATTTTACTTCTACCAGAAAAGTTCCGGAAGGAAGATTTTTAAACTCATAATTGCCCGCAGCATCAGTAGCAACCGCTAATTTCAAATCCGGTATAATTACACTGGCTCCCTGCAATATTTTATGCGTTTTGGCATCTGTAACCTGGCCACTAAGTGCAGCAATGCCATATATTCCCTTATTGGAGGCTATGGAAAAATAATTAATGAACAGGCATAATGAAAAGAGGACCAATAATGATTTTCTGAGAGTAGATACTTTCATAAATGATATATACAAATTAACAACGCAAGTGCATCATTAATTAATGGTTTTGTAAAAAGATATTCGTTCTGTGCGTAAATTTTCTATAAAAGGCGGAAGAGATTCAGCAGACAGGCGGGCCACGTAAACTAAAAAAATAATGTTCAGAAAAAAGATTCCTTTCAATAATGCTGTCACAATAAAATGAAAAAACAGGTTCTATTGTTATAACGGAAGAATATAAATAAATCTCAAAAGGCGATTCGCTGATAAGATTTTCGCACTGGCAATTAAATGCTGACTTACTAATATTTAGTGAATGTGAATCTGGAATAGACAAACTACTTTTTCCATCCCTGTGGTGTGCAACAAGATTATGCAGTGTCCGTTTAGGCGTAATGCCAAAAGCAAAGACCACCAGTAAAAAACTGGCTAGCATATTTCGTATGGTAGAAGATAGTGACAGATGCGTGTGTTAGGTTGCAGCAAATGTAGGCGTTTTTGCTGCAAGAGTTGTGAGCGGTGAGTAGTGCGTTGTGAGTAGAGGGAAGATATCAGCGTTATTCAGTCCTAAGTACTTACAACTCACATCTCACCCACTCTCACTTCACAAAATTTTAACACACTACCGAACTTTCAGCATCGTACGTACCTGCTGGGTAGCAAGATTCTGAAGACGTGCATAATACACACCGGTTGGAAGCGAACCTCCATTAAAAACAACTGTATAGGTACCGGCAGTATATTCTTTATCTGTAAGATTTGTGATAACCCTTCCCATGGTATCCATTATCTGGATAAGCGTATGCCCGCCCGCAGTGGTAAACGTAATCACGGTTGACGTAGTAAAAGGATTGGGATAGTTACTAATCAACACATCTCCGGAAAGGTTCACTGCTTTTTTACAGGCACCCGCATTCACCAGGGGCAATACCTGGAAATTTTTCAGCATTATTTGCTGCAGGTCAAGATCATTTACGCATAACCAGTTAGAAAGTATGGTCGCATATATACTCCTGAAATCATATTGAAAAGGAAGGTTATCATTTACTGTTGCAGTAGCAGGTATAGAAGGCGTGTCACCCAATACACCGCCTAATACATTTTTACCAAATACAAACAACGGGGCCGCTGCACCGTGGTCGGTACCTGTACTGCCATTGCTCTTTATGCGGCGACCAAATTCAGAAAAAGTCATTCCAACTACTCTGTCTTCCACACCTAATAATTTAAGATCATCCTGAAAAGCTTTAATAGCATCACTTACATTTCCTAATAGTTTGGCATGTGTACCGGTAGTGGTGTCAGTATTATTTACCTGTACAGAGTGCGTATCAAATCCTCCATAATTTACCATATAGATCCTGGTCTTAAGTCCTCCACGAATTAACCGCGCCACAATCTTCAATTGGTCACCCAAAGAATTATTAATGGGATAACTCACCTGCTGTATCAATTTGGCAGCTGCCTCTTTAATTACTGCAGCATACTGTTGGGTCTGCTGCGCCACCTGCCTTATAAAAGTGAGTTCTTTGCCCGCAGGTGTAGCTGGTGCGGGATCCTGAATGCCATTGATAAGGTTATAAAAATTACTGGTGTTGCTTATGCTCATGCCCATACTTACTGCCGGCCCCTGGAGGGTTAAAGAAGTAGAAGAACCGATCTGTATGGCCAAAGGATCCCGCATGGTTGCATTGGGATATCCGTTTGGAAAATTGGGATACTCATAATTCAGGTATCGTCCGGCCCAGCCACTGTTTACAACTGTATTACTATCGCTTGCACTCATCCATATATCTGTGGCACGAAAATGCGAGAAACTGGGCTGCGGATATCCTACTGACTGTACTACTTTCAGTTGGCCTTTATTGTATAATGCTTCCAGGCCAGTCATGGCAGGATGTAAACCCACTTTACCATTCAGTTTTAAAACCTTGTTTTCAGGAATATAAATATTGGATCGTGCATTTACATAATTGCTGAAATTCTCTACAGGTATTACCATGTTTAAGCCATCATTACCACCATTCAATTGTATGATAACAAATACATGATCTGTTTCTGTAACCGGCAGTAATAAAGACTGCATGATGGCTGAATCTGCGCTGAATGCTTTGAAAGAAAAACCGCCAACCAGGGAGGGTATAACAACACCGGCGGGAATTGTGTTACGTAAAAATTCTCTTCGTTTCATCATTCAGTTTTTTAAGCTAATTGGTATTCTGAGAGGTCCATAAAATATTTGATCAGGTCGCGCACCCGGTTCTTTACAGTGGTAGTATTGGCTGCATTACCCGGTGTGGTTATATACATGTTCCATGCATCTGTCCAGTAATAATCACTGGATTGCCCCCCTAATAAAATATCGGTTTTTACCTGTGTCTTCGATGCGGCAGAAATATCAATGCGAAAAATAAGGTTCACAATGTCATCAATTAGTTTATTCGGATCACCGGGGTTCGGCAATGTCTTGGCAAATTCAACACCATCCAGCATTATTTTTTTTCCATTGAATGTATATCCATTTACAATCATGGTATCTGTAAACTGGTTGCGTTTAGGCAGCGTATCACTATTAATCCATATTTCGTAAAACTGTGGCGCCTGGTAATAAGCTTTCCAACCGCTTACATCGGGCGGATCACCGATATTCTGCTGCATATTGGCTACTGAATTTACCAGGTAATTATACATGCCATAGTTAGTGTTATAATCTGTTGCGGGTTGAAAAACCACATTGAACTCCCTGCACAAACTCACCACCAGATCTACCGGGCTTTTAATCTGGCAGCCCTTCGCCAATGCATCAAAAAAATGTTCGCTCTTCAGCAAGGCATTCAGCACCGGTTTAATTTCGTAATTGCTGCTGCGCAACAAGTCGGCCAAAGGGGTAATTACATTTGCTTCCACTGACGTATCAATATCATAATATACAAACCACCGGTAAATGCGGCGGCATATATATTTGGCCACTTCCTGTGTACTAAAAATCATATCCAGTAAAGCATCCAGCTCCTGGTCGCCAGCTGTGGCCCCGGTTTTTCCCTGGATGATTGTGTCATTATAAAACGATGAGAACTTTTTGTCTTTTGTATCGTGACGGGTAGGGTCAAAAAAAGAAGTGAAAGTGGTAGCATTATTTCTCCAGCCTGTTAATACCTGGGCCGCTGCTTTTACATCATCTTCTGTATACAATGAACCGGCCCCTTTTCCGCAACAGAATAATTCCTGCAGCTCTCTTCCAAAATTTTCATCAGGTGCTTTTGCAGTATTAAACTGCCCGTTGAGGTATACCAGCATTCCCGGATCTACTGCAACCGCTCTTGTTAATAATTTAAAATTACCCAATGCATTTTTCCGTAACAGGTCATGATGCCTGTATGCAAACTGAGAGTTGCCTATATCATTGGTTTCTGTAGCAAAATGATTATGCCAGAAAAAAGTCATTTTTTCGCGAATACTGCGGTCCTGGTTAATCATCAAACCCATCCACCATTTTTTAAAAGAGGCACGGCGCAAACTGTTTACTGTTCCATCTGTATTGGGATCATCTACCCAGGTGGTGCCCTGAAGAATATTGGCATCCGGAAGGGTTGCATTGGCCGGTGTCGTATATTCTTTCAGAGGTGGATCCGGTATGGGCGCAGTAGGATTCAATATTTCATCCACGGATTGCAGAAATGTACGGGTCTTGAAATAATTAATATCAGTCCGCGAAGAGCCAAACATGGTTCTTTTCAGCAGATGAATCACTTCATTCTCTGTCCAGGATCCGCCATAGGCGGTTAATCCTCCATTAGGCGGCGGGGCCTCGATCTCTGGTTCTCTTTTTTCTCCGGCAGTTGAGATATTGGCTGATAAAAAGGCTCGTCTATCCATAAAACGTAAATTACACGTTAAGATAGGATACCTGTGCATTAAAACCTGCTGCCTGAATAGACGTATCTCATAAAAAAAAATTTACCCCCTTCAGAATTCCTGATATTTCTACTATCCTATGCAGCATTACAAGGGATATAATGTCTATATTTAGGGTAAACATTCCCCCTTCATGACGGAACAAGCCCTTATTACCGGCTGTTTACACAATGACGCAGCAGCGCAACGTGAATTGTACAATCGCTATAGCCCTAAAATGCTGAGCGTTTGTTACCGTTTCGGGCAAAGTCGTGAGGATGCAGAAGATATGTTGCAGGAAGGGTTTATTAAAGTGTTTACCCAGATACATACGTTTCAGAACAAAGGCGCTTTTGAAGGATGGATTAGAAGGATAGTGGTGCATACCTGTATCAACTTTTTGAAGAAGTATAAAAAATTCAACGAAAATGTTGACCTGGCCTATGCCAATTACCTGCAGGTAAAAGAAGAAACCATTCCTTCGATAATGCAGGCAAGACAGATCATTGAATGCATCAGGTTATTGCCGGTAGGATACAGAACCGTTCTAAACCTGTATGCACTGGAAGGATACAGTCATAAAGAAATTGGCGAAATGCTGGATATTGAAGAAAGCACCAGCCGTAGCCAGTATACCCGGTCAAAAGCGATGTTGGAAGTGATCCTGATAAAGAAAAAGATCATCGAAAAACCGAAAGAAGAATTCAACTGGCTGGCCGCTTTAAAAAATAAGTAGTTGTGATGCTGTTTGTATATGGAAAACAAGAATAACCAAGACGAATTTGAGCAGTTTTTACAGGATGAAGTAAAACTGCACAGGATGTATCCTTCCGACCATATCTGGAATAATATACGTACTGAAC
Organism: Chitinophagales bacterium; assembly: GCA_038222655.1. Taxonomy (GTDB): domain Bacteria; phylum Bacteroidota; class Bacteroidia; order Chitinophagales; family Chitinophagaceae; genus Sediminibacterium. Next base: position 9,479 of record JBBRHM010000104.1, read on the forward strand.
TGCATGGTCATACTTCCTGGCCCGCACTCACCTTTATTTCTCTTTTCGTTATTACTGCCCTTACTGTTTCCACACTTATTATTAAACAGCCGCATCAGCAACATCTGTTAAAAACAACTACGGTTGCCATGGTAGAAAAACAGGCGCCATCCACTTCTGTAATCGTAAATTCATCGCCTGCAGTTACTAATTATTTTGAAAAGATCGCGGCTGATCAGATTACGGCCGAAACCTTTGCCGACCTTAATGAGAACAGAATCCTTCAGGAACAGCTTGTTTATACACCCAATGGTTTGCATGATAATACACAACCGATTTTTTCTTTACCTCAGGCTGGCAAACCCGCAATTTCTGAAAAAATGCTTACCAAAGCCGTGTCGGTTGATCTATCACAGCCCATAACAGATAATGCATTTATCGTATCCACAGAAAATAGTGTTAAAGAGGAGCCAGCTTCCATCTTCCCCGCTACTACAGTAACTCCATTGGCAAATATGGAAACGGTAACCACTGCTCTATCAGCGCAAAAAAAGACAGACATTCATGGCACTGCAGATGATTTTCTGAAAGATTTTAGTTTTGTTTCCAATTCTTCCCCACGCAGAAATTCCAGGTTTGGATTTCAATTCTATATTACGCCTTCTACAAGCTACCGCAGGTTATCAGATGAAAAAGTAAAAGAAATTATACAACCTGCCGCAACGTCTGTGCAGAATGTTCCACTTAGTATTAATAATTCAGGATATACTGCTGGAGTAAATAATGTGGTAAGACATAAACCTGCCATAGGTATTGAAGCCGGTTTCGCGTTACTGTATAATATTAGCAACAGTGTCAAATTAAAAACCGGCTTTCAGCTTAATATTCGCCAATATTATATTGAAACCTTCCAGTCGCTTACCAATGACCTTACCTCCCTGTCACTTATCAATGCCCGTGGCGTTGAAACGATCAGCTTTTACTCTCCGTATAATAATAATACAGGTTACAGAAAAACCCAATTGGATAACAAAGTTTACCAGATTTCTATCCCTGTTGGTATAGTTTGGGAAATGATACAGGGCAAACATTTTGGCATCAGTTCTGAAGGCTCAGTTCAGCCCACCATGACGTTGAATAATAATACCTATCTCCTTTCCGCAGATTACAAACATTATACCAACGGTAACGAATTTATACGCAAATGGAACATCAATACAAGCGTAGGTCTAAACCTTACGTATAAAGCGGGTTCCACCTCGTGGCAGTTAGGTCCGCAGGTAAGGTACCAGCACCTGCCTACCTATTCCAATGCCTATCCCGTTAAAGAATACCTGCTGGATTATGGCGTGCGTTTAGGCTTTACCAGGCAGATCAAATAAACAGGAACACATAATAACATTTTGCCACTGAATTAACCACCCGGTGGCTTTTTTATTGGCAGGCTTTGAATAATTTTGCAGCATGAAAATAGTAACGGTAAACGTATTATTTATTTTTTCTGCTTTGATGGCCTGCCATTCAAATAAAAACTATACAATAGCAAAGTCGGTAAAGGCAGACACTGCTAAGTTTTTCCCCCTGGCCGCATTTTTTAAAAGCCAGATTCAATATGTAGACCTTAGGAATTTTCCAATATATAAGATAACCCTGGAGGATGGAAAAAAAGATTCGGTATCGCTCAACAAAGAAGCATTTATTTCATGGGCCGGTATTTTCCTCGCAAGATCAATAGCTGATCCAACCATAAAAGGATTGTATACCGAAACCGTTTTTCATGATCTGAGTACGGCCAGTTATACCCTTAATTACACAACTTCAGATACAGCAGCGCAGGTAAGAAATATAGATATTTTACTGGATGAAGAAACCAATAATGTAAAACGCATCTTTATTAAAAGTCTGTATAAACGAGGCGATACCAGTATTGAAGAACAGTGTAACTGGAAAGCATTTAAAAGTTTTCAGGTAAACCGCTCACTACAAACCCATAACGGGTATAACGGAACATCATTGAATTACATAAACTGGAACGATAAGCCTTAGGCAGGTCTTTTATATGACATCACAGCAATTTCAGCAAATAACGCATACCCTGCCCCAGCAGCCTGGCATCTATAAATATTACGATGCACAGAATGAGTTGTTATATGTAGGCAAGGCCAAGGACCTGCGCAAAAGGGTGAGTTCGTATTTTTCAAAAACCTTTACTACCTACAAAACGCATGAACTTGTTTTACGTATCCATCATATTGAATTTACCATTGTAGGTTCTGAGCAGGATGCTTTTTTATTAGAGAACGCTTTAATTAAAGAATACCAGCCACGTTTCAATATTAACCTGAAAGATGATAAGAGCTACCCGTATATCGTTATTAAGAAAGAACCCTTTCCCCGCATCTTCCTGACCAGGAAAAAAATAAACGATGGATCAGAATACCTGGGACCTTTTACTTCTGCCGGTAAAGTGCGCGACCTCATCAGCTTTATCAGGCAATACGTTCCGTTGAGAACCTGTAAACTAAATCTCACAGAACAGAATATTCAAAAGGGAAAATTCAAAGTCTGTCTTGAATATCATCTGGGAAACTGCAAAGGACCCTGCGAGGCCTTACAGAACGAACATAATTATGATGAGGGATTACAGCAGGTAAGAAATATACTGAAGGGCAATCTGGGTTCTGTGATCAATCACTTCAAAAAAGAAATGCAGCAAATGGCCATTGACCTGTCTTTCGAAAAAGCAGAACTGGTAAGAAAAAAAATAGATCATCTCGAAAGCTATCAGGCAAAATCAGTTATTGTGAGTAGCCATCTTTCCAATATTGATGTCTTCTCCATTTTAAAAGAAGACAACTGGGCCTATGTAAATTACCTGATGGTGCAGAATGGAACCATTGTACAAACACATACCGTTCCTTTGGAAACCAAACTCGAAGAAACCGAAGAAGAAGTGCTGCAATTTACCATTGCCAACCTGCGCTCTTCATTTAACAGTATGGCCAATGAAGTAATTGTTCCCTTTACGGTTAATTATCCCGATAAAACGATCGTCGTTACGGTTCCCAAAGGGGGAGACAAAAAGAAACTGCTTGAGTTGTCGGTAAAAAATGTCACTTATTTTACAGAAGAACTTAAAAAGAAAAAAACACTACACCTCGAAGGCAAAACCGATAAAGAAAAAAAGAAAGTTCTCTACGAATTGCAGGCTTATTTACAATTGCCTGAAGTACCCAACCATATTGAGTGTTTTGATAACTCCAATTTCCAGGGTAGTTATCCGGTTTCTGCCATGGTTTGTTTTAAAGAGGGGGTACCCAGCAAAAACGATTATCGGCATTTCAATGTAAAAACCGTGGAAGGCATTAATGATTTTGCTACGATGAAAGAAGTGGTATACAGACGGTATAAACGTTTAGTAGCAGAAAGCGCACCACTACCCAACCTGATTATTATTGATGGAGGTAAAGGCCAGCTCAGTTCAGCCATGGAAAGTATCAGAGAGCTGGATCTCGCAGATAAATTAAATATAGTGGGACTGGCCAAAAATGAAGAAGAATTGTTTTTTCCCGGCGATACAGAATCCATCAAATTACCCTGGGATAGCGACAGCCTGAAACTGGTAAGACGCATACGTGATGAAGTACATCGTTATGGTATTACTTTCCATCGCAATAAAAGATCAAAAGGAACGTTTAAAAATGAATTGGAGTCTATCAGCGGTATTGGTGATCAATCCATACAGCAATTATTAAAGGAATACAAGTCTGTTAAAAGGATCAAAGAGAAGTCAGAGGCAGAACTGGCTGCGGTTGTAGGAAAAGCCAAAGCAAAACTATTACTCACCTATTTTCAGGAACCTGGCAAATAAAAAGGGGCCAGGATGAAAATC
>JBBRHM010000105.1:0-13296 GCA_038222655.1 Chitinophagales bacterium
AAACTCACGGTGTGCAATTTCATGATCGCGGATATCCGTAAGAAAAGAGGCTTCAGCAGCACTCATACTTGAATAAGGAGAAGCCATTACCTTAATATAAAAAGCAGCTTCTAATTGCTCTAAAGCATAAGCATAGTTTAAGATACCTGTATCACCACCACCAAGGTCTACGCCGCCATTGCTGCTGCTGGATTTTTTACAGGAACTGATCGCTAATACTGATAAAACGGAGAAACCTCCTGCGGTTGCAAGAAATCTTCTGCGTGATGGCTGATGAGAAGGCGCATTAAGCTCCACTGCTGACTCATCAACCTGATTTGATTTTGTTATCATAACTACTGTTTAAAAATGAAAAGAATAAAAAGTTGATTGGAAAAGCTAAATATATTTTTATGGCCGAGGTAAGTAAATTGATTTAATGATTAAACGAATGCAGTGTGTTTTGAAGTAACATCATATTTAAAAAAATAATGCCTCTGCCTATACGTATTTTTTAGACGAATTTATTCCCCGTAAATGCTTATGGTACTTCTACATTTTATTACATAATAATGTGAAAGCTTACATATATCACGGATTAGTAAGTCTTTGATACTTAATAATTACTTTTGAGTAACCCATGATACCCCCGAAATTCATAATTGTAGTTGGCACTTCTGCAGGAGGGATGAATGCCCTGTCAGAACTGGTTGGGCAATTCAATGCTGAAATGAATGTGTCTGTTTTTATTGTCATGCACTTATCGAGAACAAGCATCAGCGATTTCCTCGTTCATCGCCTTCAGCCCCATACTTCTTTACCATGCAGCATAGCCTCAGAAGGCGAAATGATAGAAGCAGGACATATTTATATTGCTGCCCCGAACCAACATCTGCTGGTAAAGAAAAATAAAATAATCCTTGGCCGGGGACCCGAAGAAAACCGCTGGCGGCCCTCCATCGATGTATTGTTCCGTTCCGCCGCGGCGGCTTACAGCACCAGCACAATCGGTATTATACTAACGGGTTCTCTTGATGATGGCACCACCGGTATGTTAGCTATCAAACGAAGCGGCGGAACCTGTATTGTTCAGGATCCAAATGAAGCAGAATATCCCGACATGCCATTGTCTGTTCTCAATAATATGGAAGTGGACCATTGTATATCCCTTGCTAAAATGGGAGATACCATTAACGGGATAATACAAACCGACCCCGACGAAACGCCTGCGCCGCCGGATGTAGTTATTGAATCCGAAATTGCTGAAAGGGTGGTAGTTGACTATGAAAACGTTCGGAAACTGGGCGTAAAGAGTATTTATGCCTGCCCCGACTGTGGTGGCGGATTATGGAAAATAGATAGAGAAAAAGCCAAAAAAGACCGATACCGTTGCCATATCGGGCATTCTTATTCAGAAACTGACCTGGTAGTTAAACAGGGTGAGATATTGGAATCTACTTTATGGACAGCTTTACGGATAATGGAGGAGCGCAGGAACCTGTTGAAGAAAATGGAAGACGATAACAATAGAAAAGGATTGTCTAAAATGGCAACAAACTATAAGGAAAAGGGTGCGGATATAAAGTTCCATGTAGACAAGATGAAAGAGATTTTGTTTGCCACACAAAATACACTGTAAGGAGTTGATAAGTATAAGGAATTTAAAAAGGTTGCAGTTAAGTTGAATAGCCTTCCACATAGGAAAATGCTGATGGGATTGGGTAGCAACCGTTCAAAGTGATTTTGCCTGCGAACATTTTTTCTTTACATAGCATGCGCGGTTTAAATAATTGACTATGACAGCCAAAATTTTTTTATTAGTAGATGATGATCGGGATGATACGGAAATGTTTTGTGAGGCTCTTGGAGAGATTGATGCCTCCATTTGTTATTGTGCCTTTAATGGCAGTGAAGCATTACGAAAATTAAACAACACCGAAATTCCTCAACCGGATATTATTTTCATGCATATCAATATGCCCAGATGAATGGGTGGCAATGCCTTGAAAAATTAAAGAACCATGCAACTTACAAGCATATTCCTGTTATCATGTATTCTACATCTTCAAATCCAAAAGACATAACGATTGCAGCAAAACTGGGCGCAGTATTTTTTTTCATAAAAGCAATTCAATAGATTGAGTATATTAAGTTCAGGCAAATAAATTTAGTGATCTGGCAGAATTTGATGCAAGTGTGATTGTGCATCGAACCAAGGATGAAATATCGGCTTAATGTGATTTTGAAGGAGAAAATTTTCTGGCTTAAACCTTGCCAATGATGTTATCACCGGTAAAAAAACAGTAAAAGCTGCAAGGGATTTATATACAAATGCAAATTAAAGAATTTGTTCTACAAAAAATTACATCTCTACATGAAATCATTCCAGTTTACCGTATCTAAAGGAGGCACAAGTTTTGCCGGCAAGAACACCGTCAGTAAAGAACTTTTTGAAAAAATTATGAAAGCAAAGATGAAAATGAAAATAAAAGAAAATGTATGATGATTAATCAATATCTCTATTGTTCACATTTTATTTTACCCTACCCGCCCACTTGGAAAGTGACGGGGTAATTTGAACAGAAAAAAAAGAAACCTAAATAATAAAGAAACACTTATTTTTCATTACCGTTTTCTTACCTTCATACTCTTTAAACTACAGAATAAAATGAGCACTCACAAAATTTTAATGATTGTGGATGATGATAAAGACGACCGTTTTTTTTTTCGCAGCGCCATTCGTAAAAAAAATCCATCTTACGAATGTATCGAAGCAGAGAATGGTGCTGATGCGCTTAAGCAATTACGAAAGGCAAAACTATTGCCGGATTTTATTTTTCTTGATTTGAACATGCCAAAGATGGATGGACGGGAATGTTTAAAAGAGTTGAAAAAAGATAAGACCTTAAAAAAAATTCCGGTCATTATTTACAGCACCTCTGAATACAAAGTAGATATTAAAGTAACCAAAAAACTCGGAGCTGACTATTTTCTCTCCAAATTATCAGATATTTATATGTTGCCCGAAGAATTACTTAAAGCGATGGAAAAAGTAGGATCAAAACCGTAAGCACCCGTGACATTACCGAGTACCTGCCAACTTTACCCATTTCTGCAAGAAACAACCGACACAGCAATTTCGGGAAAGCCGTTTTAGCTATCCCTTTGTAAAATAAAAATAGAAGGACAACTTTTCTTTTTATTACTTAAAGCACATCAGCTACCCGATTTCATTTTTATTGACCTCAACATGCCTCTGATGAGTGGATTGGACTTTTTAGAGAAACTAAAAGAAGATGAGAAATATCCCCGTGATTATTTACTCCACCTCCCAATATCAGGAAAACAGTGATTACAGCCGCGAACTTGGCGCATCCTATTTTCTAAATAAGCCAATAGCTATAAACCAAGTTCCTGAGCTACTAATTGCAGCTATGGAAAGGCAATGCAAGCTATTCGATATCAATGACTATCTTTAACATCAATGGCTGCACCAAAAAAAAATAAGACCCAACCGCCTGCCACCGTGCAGAACTTTCCCATTGTTGGCATTGGCGCAAGTGCAGGAGGACTTGATGCCTTCAAGCGATTGCTTACAGCAATCCCCGAAAGTTCAGGAATGGCGTATGTGCTGGTGCAGCATCTTGACCCTTCACACGAAAGTATTTTGCCCGAGATTTTGCAGCGCGTTACAAAAATTCCCGTGCATGAAATTACCGAAGACATTCATCTTGCACCCAACCACATCTACATTATTCCTTCCAACAAAATTCTTACATCAACTGATGGTGTGCTGCAACTCACTCCTCGCGAAAAAAAAATTCTCAATCTTTCTATTGATATTTTTTTCACATCACTTGCCAATGTGCATAAAGAGTTTGCAGTAGGTGTTGTGCTTTCTGGCACGGGCAGCGATGGCACACTCGGATTAAAAGCCATCAAAGAGCACGGCGGCATCAGCATTGCGCAGGACACTGAATCGGCAACTTATGACAGTATGCCGCAAAGTGCGGTGAATGCTGGCGTAGTTGATTTTATTTTAGCTCCAGAAAAAATTCCTGCGCAGCTTTTGAAAATCAATAGGGCATACAAAACAAGTCATTTTTTCAAAGACGAAGAAGAGATTCCAAAAGACGATGAATATATTTTTAAACAAATTATTTTGTTGCTTCGTCAGCGAAGCGGAGTTGATTTTACTTACTACAAGCAGCCAACTTTTCACAGGCGCATAGCGCGGAGAATAGCCATTACAAAAAGAGAGAAACTTGCCGACTACTTAAATTTTTTACGAACCGATAAAGCCGAGCAGGATGCACTCTTTCAGGATGTGCTCATTCCCGTTACTTCTTTTTTCCGAGACCCTAAAACTTTTCAAACATTAACTGAAACTGTTTTTCCTGACCTGTTCAAGAATAAATCTACCGATGAACCCATACGGGTATGGATTGCAGCATGCTCCACAGGCGAAGAAGCATTTTCAATTGCCATTTGCCTGCACGAATTTTTGGGAGAAAAATTATCCGATACAAGAATTCAAATCTTCGCTTCCGATATTTCAGAGAAAGCAATCAAGAAAGCACGCGCAGCCATTTATACCAAAGCCGATGTAGAAAATATTTCTGCCATTCAACTCAAAAATTATTTTGTAAAAAATAATGACGGTTACGAAGTGAACAAACTTATTCGTGATATGTGCGTGTTTGCTCCGCATAATTTTTTGAAAGACCCCCCATTTGCAAAAATGGATTTAATCACTTGCCGCAATGTGCTCATCTACATGGATACTTTTTTACAGAAGAAAGCATTCACCACGTTTCATTACGCACTCAAAGAAAGCGGGTTTCTGCTTTTGGGAAAATCCGAAACCACAGGCGCATCATCCGATTTGTTTACACAAGTGGACAAGCAAGAAAAAATTTATTCACGTAAACCTGTGCCGGGTCGGTTCATGCATGTTGCTACGGAGCGCAAAGAAGAATTTTTTGTAACAAAAGATAAAACAGCAACCAAACAAGAAGGCACGCAAACCGATTTCAGAAAAAGTGCAGAGGCAATAATGATTTCAAAATCTCCTGCGAGTGTGGTAGTGAATGAACAAATGGACATTGTTCACATTCACGGCAGCATCAATCCGTTTTTGGAGGCCCCGCAAGGCAAGCCCACTCACAACCTTACCAAAATGGCGCGTGAAGGTTTAGCGTTTGAATTACGCAACGCCATTCACAAAGCAACAAAGGAACAGGCAACGGTGACTAAAGAAAATATTCCTGTCAAAGCAAACGGAAAACAATCTTTGGTTACGATTGAAATTATTCCGCTCACCGATACCATTGAACCGCATTACTTAATTCGCTTTGAGAAAAAAATAACCCCTGATGTTCAGGAAGGAAAAAAATTGTCATCTGGAAAAATAATTGAAACACAAAAGCACAACCAACAATTAGAAAAGGAACTTTTGCAAACCCGCGAAGACATGCGTTTCATCACCGAAGACATGGAAGCCGCCAATGAAGAGCTGCAAAGTGCCAACGAAGAGTTGCAGAGCAGCAACGAAGAGATGCAAAGTTTGAACGAAGAATTAGAAACTTCAAAGGAAGAGCTACAATCATCCAACGAAGAACTCCTCATCGTAAATCAGGAGTTGCTTGACAAACAGGTACAACTCAACGCATCGCATTTGGAACAGGTAGAAGCCCGCAAACTAATTGAAGCAAGTGAGAAGGAACAAAATAAATTGGCAAAGCAATTAAAACTTGCAACTGATTCTGCAAAAATTGGCATTTGGTCCTTAGACATTGTTTCATCAAAACTGGAGTGGTCCAATATCCATAAAAAAATGTGGGGATATGATGAACATCGTGAGGGCCTAACTTACGTGGACTGGCATAAAGTAATTGTGCCGGAGGATAAAGAATTGGCTTTTCAAAGAATAGAAGAATCAAAGGTTAATCATGGGATTTATGAAGCAGATTACCGAATTAACCGAGCAAATGACGGGGCAATTGTTTGGATAAAATCAACAGGGCAGTATTATTATGATGAATTTGGCATAGCTCATACCCTTACCGGTATCAGCATTGACATTACCGAACAAAAAGAAGCAGAGCAAAAATTAAAGGAAAGCGAAGCCCGTTCAAGAGCATTTGTTGAATCGAATGTAGTTGCTGTATGCTTTACACACATGGAAACCGCAACTATTTTTGAAGCCAACAATGCCTATCTCAACATGCTAGGTTATACGCAAAAAGACCTCAAAGAAGGTAAAATAAATTGGCTCAGCTATACCCCTCCTGAACATCAGGTAAACGACCATCTGGCAATTGAGAAAGCTAAAAGCATGAAAATTTCTCCGCCTTACGAAAAAGAGATTATGCGCGCCGATGGAAAAAGAATTTCCGTAATTAAAGCGAGGGCAATCATTAACAAAAATGAAATAATGAGTGTGTTTGTTGACATTACCGAACGAAAATCAGCAGAACAAAAACTTAAAACATTTTCCAAAGAGTTAGAAGCTAAAGTAAATGAACGAACTGCTGCACTGAAAGAATCAAATGAGGAATTAAAGCAAACCAATTTGCAGTTAGACCAGTTTGCCTATGTAGCAAGTCACGATTTGCAAGAACCGTTGAGAAAAATTTTAACCTTTTCAAAAATCTTACAGAACGACCACAAAGCAGGGTTGAGCACAGCAGTAAAATCCTACCTGAACAAAATTGAAGGCGCATCCAGCCGCATGACAACTATTATCCACGACCTGCTAAATTATTCGCGCTTACTTCAACACGAAAAGTTATTTGTGCAAACAGATTTGAATGAGACACTAAAAAATATTTTAAGCGATTTTGAATTACTCATTCAGGAAAAGAACGCCGAAATAAAAAGTGATATACTTCCCAAAATAGAAGCCATACCCTTGCTGATGAACCAGCTTTTTTACAACCTCATCAGCAACGCGCTCAAATTTTCTAAAGAAAATGTGCCACCAGTTATCACCATTACATCACGCATACTTTCAGAAAAGCAAATAAAAAAATATCCTGCACTTAGCAATAATGTCATGGTGAGTGCAGTCGAACCAAAATCATATATCGAAATAATTTTCAAAGACAACGGGATAGGCTTTGAACAAAAATACGCCAAAAAAATATTCACCATCTTCCAGCGCCTGCATAATCAGGAAACATACACCGGCACAGGTATCGGTTTAGCGCTCACAAAAAAAATTATTGAAAACCATCTCGGAGAAATGTTTGCAGTTGCTAAAGAAAATAAGGGAGCGGAGTTTCATGTCATACTTCCAATAACACAGTCATGATAAATAATCATGACATAAATGGTGCATAAAAAAGTTGTATTGCTTAATATATCCAGCATTTACTCAATAAACGCAAAATACAAAAGACGATTATTGTTGGCTGTTACAAAAAGCATAAAAAAGTAAGCAAAGATAACAGCTGCCACCCTCGAACCAAAAGGTTCGGTATAAACACCCCCCCTCCCACAGCGCCATCTTTTATTCCGCGTTCCTTTTGGTGTCCTGCATGCGCTGGGCCGTTGTATGGGTGGCTTTTTTTTCTCTTTTTTTTTCTTTTGGAGTGTTTATTTCTGGAGAACCCGTTGCTGAATTTGTTTAATGGCTTCGTCTGCAATCAGTCTGGGGTATCGGGCTTTACTAAAGACAGTAAACTTTTCTTTTGCATCATCCTGCTCCCAAATCCATCACAGTAAAACTTCCAAAGGCTTTGTTTACCCTATGTTTACCCCAAAACACAAAAAAGCCCTGTAAATCAATGTTTACAAGGCTTAATTTTCATTACTGTGATCCCGCTGGGACTCGAACCCAGGACCCATACATTAAAAGTGTATTGCTCTACCAACTGAGCTACGGAATCGGATGTTTATCATGCAGTTAACATGTATACCCCGATCTTTTGGGAGTGCAAAAATAGGTGAAATAGAAAACCAGCCAAATTTTTATCGTAATTTATTATTGCAATTACCCACATCAATGTCAATAACTGAGCATCTAACTGCCTATTTTTGCGTCATTAATACATAATAGGGTATGTCGATGTTTCAAAATAAGGTGGTCGTAATTACGGGAGGATCAGAAGGAATAGGCAAGGCATTGGTAGATATTTTTCTTCAACATGGCGCCAAAGTAGCTACCTGCGGGCGTAATTATGATAAATTATACCAGTTGCAGTCGGCCCATTCCTCTTTGCCTTTATTTGTGCATACTGCCGATGTAAGCAAGGAAGCCGATTGCCGTAATTTTATAGAGGCAGTGGTAAAGTCGTTCGGCACCATTGATATTCTTATCAATAATGCCGGTATATCCATGCGTTCACTGTTTGCGGAGGTGGATCTGGATACCATCCGGAAAGTGATGGATGTTAATTTCTGGGGAACGGTTTATTGCACCAAATTTGCTTTACCCTGTATCATCAAAAATAAAGGAACCATCTTAGGGGTATCTTCTATTGCCGGTTACCGCGGACTGCCGGGCCGGAGCGGATATTCTGCTTCTAAGTTTGCTGTCAATGGCTGGCTTGAATCTTTACGCACCGAACTACTTGACAGCGGCGTAAATGTAATGTGGGTTTGCCCGGGCTTTACTACTTCCAATATCCGCAACGTAGCACTCAACAGTGAAGGTAAATCGCATGGCGAATCGCCGATGGATGAAGATAAAATGATGAGCGCCGAAGAATGTGCCATACATATCCTTGATTCTATAGAAAAGCGTAAACGAACACTGGTACTTACCCTCACCGGTAAGCGTACTGTTTTTATGAACCGCTTCTTTCCCTCCCTTGCTGATAAACTGGTCAGAAAATTTTTCTTCAAAAACGGCGAGTTGGTGAAATAACCAGCCGCTTCAAACGTTTAACTGTCGGCATGCCTATTCTAACGTTGACAACTGATATAGGCCAGCGGGATTATCTTGTTGGCGCTATTAAGGGACAGTTCCTGAAGCTGTTGCCAACCCTCAATATTTGTGATATTACGCATTATCTTTCCCAAACAAATTTTCCACAGGCTGCCTATACCTGTAACAATGCGTTTAAATATTACCCGGCGGGTACCTTTCACCTGGTGATCGTTAACCTTTTTGAATCCGCGGTTAAATATCTTCTTGTAGCCAGGTTCCACGATCAATATATTATATGTCCGGATAATGGATTACTAACTATGATCACCGGTGCCAAACCTCCTGAAATGGTTGCTATTACCATCACCCAACAAAGTACCTTATTGGAGCTAACACAGCTGGTTGCTGAAAAAGTGGCACTGATGGAACAAACCGGCAGCATGAGCGCAGCGGGGAATGCTATTACTAATATTGCGGAAAAATACCCACTCCGTGCAACCATAGGACCTGACTGGATGGAAGGACAGATATTGTTCATCGACAATTTTGAGAACGTGGTAATCAATATTACCCGTGAGGAGTTTCAGGAGCAGCGAAAGGGAAGAAATTTTAAAATCGTTTTTAAAAGAAACGAGATTATTGATACCATCAGCGATAATTATACCGCCGTATCTGAATCTGAAAAATTAGCCTGGTTCAATTCTGCCGGTTATCTCGAGATCGCGCTGCGTAACGGCAATATGGCCGGACTTTTTGGCCTGCAGGGCTTTAATGAGCAGATGCAGCAATCCGGTTCTGCTATGGATAATAAATGGTTTTACCAGACGGTTAGGATTTTTTTTGAATAAGCGGGAAGGCGGGTGGTGAATGGTCAGCGGTGAGTAGTAAGTGTATGATTAACGATGGCCCATTTACTATTGCCTACTCACCGCTGACCATTCACCACTCACCTTCCCAACTCTCTTTTTTCCATTTGCCCATTTGCAAGTATTTTTGCATCCGCAAATTGATTTACCAATCATCTCAATTCAATTCTTATATTATGGCTTACGATGTTATTGTATTAGGTAGTGGTCCCGGTGGGTATCCGGCGGCTATCCGTGCTTCCCAGTTAGGTTTAAAAGTTGCGATCATTGAAAAAGAAAGTCTTGGTGGCGTTTGTCTTAACTGGGGTTGTATTCCTACCAAGGCATTGCTCAAAAGCGCACAGGTATATGAATACATGAAACATAGCACCAGTTATGGTATCAATGCCACGGGTGTGGAAGCCGATTTTGGTGCCGTAATTAAACGCAGCCGGGGTGTAGCGGATAAAATGAGCAAGGGCGTACAGTTTTTGATGAAGAAGAACAAGATTGATGTGGTAATGGGTTATGGAAAGATCAAAGCCAAAGGACAGATAGAAGTAACCGCTGCTGATAACAGCTCTAAAATAGTGGAAGGCAAATACATAATAATTGCAACAGGCGCGCGCAGTAAAGAGTTGCCTACCCTAAAACAGGATGGTAAAAAAGTGATTGGCTACCGCGAAGCCATGGTATTAACCGATCAGCCCAAAAGCATGATTATCGTTGGAAGTGGCGCCATAGGTGTTGAGTTTGCCTATGTGTATGCAACCATGGGAACCAAAGTAACCATAGTAGAATTTTTACCGCGAATAGTTCCTGTAGAAGATGAAGATATTTCCAAAGAACTTGAAAAGCAATATAAAAAACAGGGCATTGATGTTATGACGAATGCTTCTGTTGAATCGGTTGATACCAGTGGCAATGGTGTAAAAGCATCTGTAAAAAAACAGGATGGCAGTACCGTAGTACTGGAAGCGGATATTGTTCTCAGCGCAGTGGGTGTGGTGGCAAATATTGAAAATATAGGCCTGGAAGAAACCGGTATCAAAACAGAAAAAGGAAAGATTGTCGTTGACCAGTACCAGCAAACATCTGTTCCGGGAATTTATTCGATTGGCGATTGTTCACCAGGTCAGGCCCTGGCGCATGTTGCTTCAAAAGAAGGTATTAACGCCGCAGAGCATATAGCTTATAACGAAAAAAAGTTTGCGCATTTGCCGGAAGCCATGGATTATAACAATATTCCCGGTTGTACCTATTGTACGCCCGAAATAGCCAGTGTAGGCTATACGGAGAAAGCTGCTAAAGAAGCGGGGTATGAAGTAAAAGTGGGTAAGTTTCCCTTTATGGCCAGTGGCAAAGCCAGCGCTGCAGGCGCCACAGATGGTTTTGTAAAAGTTATTTATGATGCCAAATACGGTGAGTTCCTGGGTTGTCATATGATTGGAATGAATGTAACCGAAATCATTGCCGAAGCGGTGGTAGCGCGTAAGCTGGAAACCACGGCTCATGAAATTCTCAATGCAAGTCACCCGCATCCCACCATGAGTGAGGGGTTGAAAGAAGCTACTGCGGCGGCTTATGGAGAAGCGATCGATATTTAAGGTATTTACTTTTAGGATACCTGTATTTAAAAAGGCCTTAACCGGCCTTTTTATTTTTTCAACATGGCGCGAATGACTAACTTAATACCCGGAAAGGATAGTAAAACGGTTACATGATACTCCCCCGATCATTGCCAGCCGGATTATTTTAACAGCAAACATGGACGCTAATCATCTTACTAACTGTGATCCACACCTATGAATAATTTACAGGATAATGAAAAATTCCGGTCACTGATTAATCATATTCCAGGTGTTATTTATCGCTGTGCAAATGATGAATGGTTTTCACAGGATTTTTTTAGTGCCCAGATTGAAAACCTGACGGGTTACCCCTTATCTTATTTTATGGCAGACAGGAAAGAGGGTTATCTGTCCATTATTTATGAAGAAGATAAGAAACTTGTTAGCGACTTTATCCGGCGCGCGCTTACCAAAAAAGAAAAATTCGAAATCGAATACCGCATCATTACCCAAACCGGTGAATTGAAATGGGTACTGGAAAGAGGAGTGTGTGTATATGAAGAAGAAAACAAACGGAGCTATATAGACGGTTGCATTTTTGATATCACCCCACGGAAAAGAGCAGAGGAAGCATTGAAGAAAAGCGAGGATGATGTAAAAAGATTAGCGTTGGTGGCGTATAATACAACCAACTCAATATTCATTGCTGATACAGAAGAGAACATTATTTGGGTGAATGAAGGTTTTACGAGGATTAGTGGGTACAATGCTGAAGATATCCGGGGGAAAAAAATAGGCTTCTCATTAGACAGGCCCGATATCGATGAAGAGAGTCAAAAAAAGATACGCTATGCTCTTGACAATAAACTTTCATTTAATGAAGAGTTTGTCAGTTACAAAAAGACGGGTGAAGCTATCTGGTTGAAAGTAGATTGCCAGCCTTTGTTTGATGA
This sequence comes from Chitinophagales bacterium, assembly GCA_038222655.1. Taxonomy (GTDB): domain Bacteria; phylum Bacteroidota; class Bacteroidia; order Chitinophagales; family Chitinophagaceae; genus Sediminibacterium. The sequence goes on from JBBRHM010000105.1 coordinate 12,224, forward strand.
GGCTGGGAAACACATGGGTTTCATGGCCGTTGAAAATGATATTACACCCGCAAAACTGGCACAGAAAGCACAGGAAGAGCTATTACGAAGACTAACGCTGGCCACTGACACAGCACAAATTGCTATTTGGGAAATTGATCTCTCCACTAACGCGGTTATTTGGGACGAGAGGATGTATACCATATATGGCTACCCATCTGATACTACCCTAAGCCTGTATAAAATATTTTTTTCTTCGGTACATCCGGATGATAAAGAAATGATGTCCAATATTATTGGCGAACTAGTATCATCAAAGAAGGAGATTAGTGGCGCTATTTACCGCATCATTAATTCTGATGGGCGGACTATTTATATTGAATCGAGTGCCATCATAAAAAAATCAGAGACTGGCCAGGTATTAAGGCTGATCGGTACCAACCGTGATATAACAGAAGATATTTTGGTACAGGAAAAAATAAAGACACAAAATAAAGTACTGCGGGAAATTGCATTCATTCAATCGCATGAAGTGCGGAGGCCTTTGGCGAATATTCTGGGGGTGATAGAAATTTTGAAAACCAGTGGTGCAATAACAGATCTGGAAATTTTTAATCACCTTGAGGAGAGCGCCAATGAACTGGACAAGGAGATACGTAGCATTGTTAATAAAACAAATGATCTGGATGATGAGGCGTTTAGGTGAATGGTGAAAAAAAGCCACGTAAAATACAATACACTATTCTGAAAATAAATTTTTTTGCCCATAATTGGAAAGTGCGAGACATTACAATAGTCAAAAGTAAACTGTATAGTCGCCTTGCGAGGAACGAAGCAAACTATGATTATAATTTACGGAAAGACTGAAACTTTGAGACACAGGCTGCTTCGTGCCTCGCAGTGACGAAGCAAACTATGATTATAATTGCGGAGAGACGAAAATTTGAGACACGGGCTGCTTCGTTCCTCGCAGTGACGAAGCGAACTATGATTATAATTTGCGGAGAGACAAAACTTTGAGACACGGGCTGCTTCGTTCCTCGCAGTGACGAAGCGAACTATGATTATAAAATGTTGAGAGACAAAACTTTGAG